>CANROJ010000030.1 GCA_947632215.1 uncultured Flavobacterium sp.
AGCTTGTTCTGTAGCTTGTTCTGTAGCTTGTTCTGAACCTATATAATCCATCTGTGCTGGATCAAGGTTTAAACTAGGTTCTTCCCACTGTGTTTCTTGTAAGTCCTTAGCATTGTTTTCTAGAATCTCTGGTAGACCTGGATTTAGGTCTAAAGTAGCTTCTTGTAAAAGAATAGGTGAGGTAAAGCGTGATTTGTTTCGTTCAAGTTCTTCCAGGAGCAATTTTTCCATTTCCAATTCCTCTTGTGGAAATATTTGTTCTAGATTGTCTATTCGCTCAGAACCTCTCCAATTAAAACCACGAAGTTGTCTTGCGTTGGTCGGTAGGTCTTTATCTGGATACATTTCACTATTAGGGTCCACAAATTTTGTTGCTGAAGCAATTTGTCCATCTTCAAACAATAGATTAATATGTGAGCATATACCTTTATCAATACCTACTAATTCTTGATTGTCGTTATAAAGATAATAGATCATTTCTGTGTTTTTAATCAAGTCAAGTTCTTTAAGTTTCCCATCTTGGAAGCTTCCATAAAGATTAACCCCTTTTAATTGGTTGTATCCGTTGCCAATGGTATCTTTTTCAATAACAAAGGCATCTTGTAAAACTTTTAAAGAATCTAAGGATTGTGTTGTAGGGTTGTTTAATAGTTGAATTAATTGCCCTGTTAATTGATTATCCTTGCTCCATACTACTGGTTGACCAGATAGACTAGTTAGTCCTTGGCTTTCAAGAGAAACGATGGAGTCTGCTTTTGCACTCATGCTATCTCTAAGTATACGAGCTCCTTTGTATGCTCTTATTATACGATTTTTGTCTGTGCCAGATAAAGTAATATGGGGAGCATATAAGTACATCACAGTACCATCTTGTTCTGTTTTACTAACTAAAGGTTTTTTAGTTACATATACTGAATCTATGCTTTGATATACTTCTGCGTAATGACTTGTTAGAATAGCGTTATTAATTGTGTCGGTGATCTCTACATTAAAAGATGCTGATGCAAATTCACGATTTCTATCGTAGTAGATAGAATCTGCTTGTATCTTTCTTTTTTCATGCCATATGTGAGAGTTCTTCAATAGTTTAGCTATTTCTTTTTCTACATCATAGAAACCATTTTCTGTGTAAATAGAATTCTCTTGGTTAACAATAGTGGATGGTCCTTGTAAATAGGCATGTTTTCCTACCTCATAGTAATCTAAATGATTAGAGTCAACCTGAGTGGAATCTTGGGTTTGGATTACTACTCCGTTTAAAAACTGAAATTTCTTTTCATTAGAATAGTATCTTCCTGTATTACTAGTTAAAGTAGTTCCTTTATTGGTAATAGTTCCAAAGGTATCGTAGAATAAAAGACTTTTATTTCTGTCGTATTTTAGAGTGTCTGTACGCAAGGTAGAATCTGGAGAGGTTAGTATAACATTTCCTTGGGCGTAGGCAAAACCGTTATTCCCATTATACTCAGCATAGTGACTATCCATGGTTAAGGTGTCTTTTTGCACCACGTGTACCGCTCCAAAGAGTTTTAGATAATTCTCCTTCTCGAAATAGAAAGCTTTATCACAAGTCATTGTCATTCCATCGTGTTCAGCCGAGACATTTCCAGTTAGAATAATGGCATCGGGTAAGACATTTTGGTTAATGTCCGAGAAATCCGCATGATGGATTATGATTTTATTTGGGTTATCGATTTGACTAAAGCTAGTCAAAGAAAAAAGTAAAAATAAAATAAGATAATGTAATGCTCTCAAGTCTATAATTTTTTTCAAATTTAAGTAAAATTTACGGCATAAAGATTTTAGTTGGCAATAAATTATCACTTAACCCTCTAACAAGTAAGCAAAATAAAAGCACCTGGTTTAGGTGCTTTTATTATATGGTTTATTATTTTAATATAGTTTGTGTTCTATCGGGACCTACAGAAACAATCTTAATAGGGACTCCAACTTGCTCTTCAATAAAACTAATGTAATTTTTAAGCTCTTGTGGAAGTTCTTCAAAGCTTGTCATCTTTGTCAAATCCTGATTCCATCCTTTAATTGTTTGGTATATTGGCTGAATATTCTCTGGCTCAATATTGTAAGGAAGGTGGTCAATTTCTTGTCCTTTGTATAAGTATTTTGTACAAACCTCTAATTGGTCGAAACCTGATAAGACGTCTGCTTTCATCATGTAAAGTTCTGTTACTCCGTTTACCACTACAGCGTATTTTAAAGCAACTAAGTCTAACCATCCACAACGTCTAGCTCTACCAGTTACCGAACCAAACTCACGACCAACTTCAGCCATTGTTTGACCTGTTTTATCAAATAATTCTGTAGGGAAAGGTCCACTACCAACACGGGTTGTGTAAGCCTTGAAGATACCGAAAACATTTTTTACTTTGTTTGGTGCAATTCCTAAACCTGTACAAGCTCCAGCTGCTGTTGTATTAGAAGATGTTACAAATGGATAAGTTCCAAAATCTATATCTAATAAAGAACCTTGAGCTCCTTCTGCTAAAATAGATTTACCATCTTGTAAAGCAGTGTGTAAATAATGTTCACTATCGATGAAAGTTAATTTTTTAAGTTGCTCTACAGCACTAAAAAATTCTTCCTCCATTTCAGCAAGATTATATTGTAAATCCACATCGTGGAACTTAATCATAGCTTGATGCTTATCTGCTAAAGCGCGGTAGCGTTCTTGGAAGTCTTCTAGTTCAATATCTCCTACTCTTAAACCATTTCTACCAGTCTTGTCCATATATGTTGGGCCAATACCTTTTAATGTAGAACCAATTTTAGCTTTTCCTTTTGCTGTTTCTGAGGCAGCATCCAATAAGCGGTGAGTAGGTAAAATTAAGTGTGCTTTTCTAGAGATTAGTAGACGATTGTAAATATCGATATTGAATTTATCTAGACCTTCTATCTCTTTGATAAAGACAACAGGGTCAATTACAACTCCGTTACCAATGATGTTCATTGCATTTTCATGGAAAATTCCAGATGGAATTGTTCTTAAAACGTGCTTTATTCCATCAAACTCTAAAGTGTGTCCTGCATTAGGGCCTCCTTGGAAACGTGCAATAATGTCGTATTGTTGTGTTAATACGTCCACGATTTTACCTTTTCCTTCATCGCCCCATTGTAGGCCAAGTAGTAAATCTACTGTCATTATTTGTGTTGTTAAATGTTTATTATTTGTCCTTTTGATTCTCTTATAAACATACGTAGTTAGTCATTGTCATTTTCGGTAGCTTTTCTTTTAGCTCCGTAAAAGTACAAAGAGTGCGTACTAATATCCACGTTAAAAATATCCTCTATGGTCTTTTTAATTGTTTGAATTCTTGGATCGCAAAATTCTATTACTTCTCCTGTGTCTGTTAAAATAAGGTGATCATGCTGTTTGTCAAAGTACGATTTCTCGTAATGTGCTTGATTTTGACCAAATTGATGGCGTCTAACTAATCCACATTCTAAAAGAATTTCGATTGTATTGTATAGCGTAGCTCTACTTACACGATAGTTCTTGTTTTTCATTTTGATGTACAAAGATTCAATATCAAAGTGATCTTCGCTATCATAAATCTCTTGCAAAATAGCATATCGCTCAGGGGTTTTTCTATGCCCTCTCTCTTCCAAGAATTTTGTAAATACGTTTTTAACTATTTCTTGATTTTTTTCACTTCCCATGTCAAAATATCTTAGATGCAAATATATAGTTATTTTTGTTTGAAAGAGCATAAAACTCTTCTTTGGACTATTATTAACTATAATTTTTGTTTGTTTATCCAGTACAATTTATAAATGATCTAGTATTGTAGAACATTATTTAGTAAAGGTTTTTTATTAAGGATGAAAATTAACCTCTAGTTACTTTTTCAATTCCTCCTATTTTTTTAATATTGGCCATCATTTTCTTTAGAATTTCATTATTCTGAACTATAACGGTGATGGACCCTTTAAATATTCCAGCATCTTCACTTAAGGAAATGCTTCGGATATTCACTACATTACTTTCCATAATAATTTTAGTAATCTCAGAGGTTAACCCTGCAGAGTCTAAGCCTATTATGTTAATTGTAGCCTCAAAATTCATTGCAGATGAGGCATCAATCCATTGGGCTTGCAAAATACGGTAAGCGTAATTCGAGCGTAAACTAATGGCATTAGGACAATCTGTTCGATGTACTTTTATACCGTCGTTAATGGTTACAAAACCAAATACATTATCTCCTGAGATCGGATTACAGCAAGTTGCTAATTTGTAATCTAGCTTTTCTTTGTCTTTACCAAAAACCAATAAATCTGCCTTTGCGTTACCTGAGTCTATAACTGGTAGAGAAGGCGATCTTTTGATGGTCTTTTTAAAGAAGTTAAAAAGAGTATTGTTTCGGTTAGAAGCAAATTCTTTTAATTGCGTATTGTCAATTACGCCAGCTCCAACTCGGTAGAATAACTCTTGACTTGTTTTTAATCGGAAGTAAGTAGCCATTTCATTAACTACTTTCTCGTTCATTGTAACCTTTAAGTGTTTTAATTTACGTTGTAATTGCTCTTTACCATCATCGGCTATCTTTTTTGTATCCTCGTTTAATGCATTTTTGATTTTGTTCCTTGCCCTTGAGGTAGTAGCATACTCTAACCAACTAGGACTAGGTTTTTTATTCTCAGAGGTGATAACCTCCACTTGATCTCCACTGTTTAAAACGTGATTTAGCGGCACTAGCCTGCCGTTTACTCTTGTTCCCCTGGTATGCAAGCCTACCTCGGAGTGAATACAAAAGGCAAAGTCTAAGGCAGTAGCACCTTTAGGTAAGGATTTAATTTGCCCCTTAGGAGTAAAGACGTAGATTTCCTTAGAGTATAGGCTTAGTTTAAAATCTTCTACAAAGTCTACCGCATCGGTTTCAGCATTCTCTAATGCTTCTTTTAGTTGATTTAACCACATATCTAAGGTGTTCTCTTCGGTAACTCCTTGCTTGTATTTGTAATGTGCCGCGTATCCTTTTTCGGCAATCTCATCCATGCGCTCACTGCGTATTTGGATTTCTACCCATCTTCCCTTTGGCCCCATCACAGTAATGTGTAGAGCTTCATATCCGGTTGATTTTGGTGAAGAAATCCAATCCCTTAGTCGATTTGGACTAGGTCGGAAGTGGTCCGTTACAATGGAGTAAATTTTCCAAGCTATAAATTTCTCGTCATGAGGAGTACTCTTGTAAATAATACGCAAAGCGAATTTATCGTATACCTCGTCAAAGGTTACGTTTTGTGCTTTCATCTTTTTGCGTATAGAATATATACTCTTTGGTCTTCCTTTCATGGAATACTCAATATGCTCTTGATCCAAAGAGTGCTTTAATATATCCGATACCCCTTTTATATATTCTTGTTGCTCTTCAGTGGTTTCTTTCATTCGGTTTACGATGTCTTGGTAAACCGTTGGTTCAGTATATTTTAAACCTAAATCCTCTAATTGAGTCTTGATGTTAAAGAGTCCTAAGCGGTGAGCAAGTGGGGCATAGATATACAAGGTCTCCGAAGCAATTTTTGCTTGCTTGTAGTCCACCATGCTTTCCATGGTTTGCATATTGTGTAATCTATCGGCAATTTTAATTAAAATTACCCTTACATCATCGTTTAAGGTAAGTAACATTTTGCGGTAATTTTCCGCCTGCATAGAAATGTGAGGATCGGGCTCTAGTAAAGCCATTTTTGTTAATCCCTCTACAATTTTAGCTACTTTGGGATTAAACCATTGCTCGATTTGTTCTACAGTAATATCGGTGTCTTCTACCACATCATGCATTAAAGCAGCAGCAATGGAAGTAGCACCAAGTCCTATTTCTGAGCCAACTATTTTAGCCACAGCAATTGGATGGAAAATATATGCCTCTCCAGATTTTCTTCTTTGTTCTTTATGAGCATCTACAGCTACATCAAAAGCCTTGCGAATTAGTTTTTTATCTTCTTCACTTAAGGTTTGGTAACTTATTTTGAGTAACTCCTTGTATTGCTGCGCAATCGCTTTATTTTCTAATTCAATTTCTGCCTCTGTCATATACGCATAGTTAGTATGGGTCATTTCTTATTAGAAAGATACAAAATAAAGCTCAATAGATTTAAAAGCCCTATGTTAAATTATTATAGAACTATAAGAAAAAACAATAATGCTTCTGGGTACACAAAAATATGGGTAAGCTATGTTTTTATAAAATAGTTTTAGTATTGGAAATTACGCTGTCTTTTGGCTTCAAAAAGTAGGATAGAAGCAGCAACAGATACATTCATAGAATCAATTTGACCGCTCATTGGTATGATAATATTCTTTTGACTATGGTCTCTGAAGTCTTGACTTAATCCAGTTGCTTCGGTACCAACAACAAAAGCAGTTGGACCGGTATAATCCAAAGTGTGATAAGAGGTAGAGTCTTGTAGGGTTGCGCTGTAAAAAGCAATCCCGTTTTGTTTTAAAAACTCTATTGTCTGCTGTGTTGTGCCTAGTGCAATTTGATTGGTAAACACGCATCCTACAGAGGAGCGAATAACATTGGGGTTATATATATCCGTTTTTGGATTAGCTATAATTACCGCATCTATATTTGCCGCGTCCGCAGAGCGTAGTATAGCGCCAATATTGCCCGGTTTCTCTGTTGCTTCGGCCACTAAAATAAGTGGGTTTTCTTTTAATACTAAATCGCTTAATTCTAAGGATTTACTTTGAGCGATTGCCAAAACACCTTCGGTTGATTCACGATAGGCTAACTTTTGATAGACCTCTTTGCTAATAGAAATAATCTCTGGAGAAATGCTTTGGAATTCTCTGAGTAAATTCTCAGATAGTAAATCACTTTGGAAAAGTATAGTAGTGATTTTATAGCCACCAGCCTTTGCCAATTGAATTTCTCTAACTCCTTCAATAATAAATGAATTAGCTGTGCGTCTAGCCCGAGACTTCTCTTGGAGTTGAAGGATTGACTTAATTAAAGGGTTTTGTATACTTTCTATCTTTTTGTAGGTCATTTTATAGTATAGCTTTAGCTTTTAATTGTATATATTTTTGAATGACATCTATACTTAAATTCTGTGGTTTAGTAAGTATGGTAAATATGCCATAGCGAATTAATTCTTGTTGTATTAATCTTTTTTCAAAGGTAAATTTTTCCGCCAAGATTTTGTCTACTATTTCATCAATATTTTTTGGTTTGCTCCCAGCGATGTCTTCCAAAAGTGTATTTTCAAAAAACACAACTACTAAGGCGTGTTTTTTTGCAATATTTCTCAAATAGGGCAGTTGGGTATTTAAACTGGACATAGATTCGAAATTGGTAAATAAGATCAGCAAGCTTTTTCTGGTTATTTTGGTCTTAGCGTACTGATATAAGGCTCCAAAATCACTTTGTTGAAAATTGGTGGTTAAATTATATAATCGCTCATTTATTTTTGAAAGTTGTCCTGTTTTGTTTTGACATGCCACCACATCTTGTACGGTTTGGCTAATGCTTAAAAATCCTATGTTATCTTTTTGTTTTAAAACAATATTACTAAGGGCTAGGGTAGAGTTAATACCATAGTCCAGTAGACTTAACCCCTGGAAAGACATTTGCATTGCTCTTGATTTGTCCAAGATACAGTAAACGTTTTGAGTAGTGGAATCTTGGTATTGATTAACCATCAAACTTTGGGTTTTAGCCGTTGCTTTCCAATTGACCCATCGCAAATCATCATTGGTATCATAGGGCCTTATTTGTTCAAATTCCAGTGAATTTCCAAGACTTCGTATAACATTATTGCCTGGTTTTCTCATGTGTTTATTAACCAGTAAAGAACTATACTTCTTCATTTGTATAAAGGAAGGATAGCAGCTAATATCAACGGGCTCTAGTAAGGAATATCTTCGTTGGATTAATTGTAAAGAACTACTCACAAATACACGAACTTTACCAAAGTTATATATCCCTCGCCTAGTTGGGCGTAGCAAATAAGAGGTTTTCTTATTTTGGTTTTTTTCTAGAGTTAAATGAATTTTAAAATCTCTTTTTTGAAATTCTACAGGAATTTCATCTATCACTCGAAGCTGAGTTTTAAAATTATATCTGCTTTGCAACTTTAAGACAATACAGGTTGCATCGGAGTTAGAAAATTTTAAAGGAAGCTCTCTTTTTACTTCAAGGCCATGTTTTATTGCAAAGAGTTTATATGCATCCCAACTAATTAGAGCAGTAAAGCCAATTAACACTACAAAAGGCACCCATTGTAATGCAGGGATAAAGAAAGAGAGTACAAATAGGCAGATAATGGCTATTAGTGCATAATATACCCTTGGTAATAGATAGGTGTTTTTTAAGGTCTTTAGCATATTTTACTTTAACTTATCTAGGGATTTCAATGGAGTCCATAATCATAGAGATTACCTCAATGGAGCTTAGGCCTTCCATCTCTTTGTCTGGGTTTACTATAACGCGGTGGTTTAAAACAGGATAAGCAACAAAGACAATATCCTCAGGGGTCACAAAGTCTCTACCTTGCATGGCTGCATATGCTTTACTGGTTTGTAATATGGAGATAGAAGCCCTTGGTGAAGCTCCCAGGTAAAGTAAAGCGTTACTCCTTGTACTGCTAACTAATTTGGCAATATAATCTATTAAAGTTGGCTCTATAAAGACTTGCTTTGTTAGATGTTGAAACAGCAATAAATCTTGTTTAGAAAGCACAGGGTTAACCAGGTCCATTTTACTTGTGTTTTGCAAGGCTTGTTCTCTTTGTAATAATTCGATCTCCTGGTCTAATGTTGGGTAGTCAATGTTTATTTTAAATAAAAAACGATCTAATTGGGCCTCAGGTAATGCATAGGTACCTTCTTGTTCGATTGGATTTTGTGTAGCTACCACAATAAAAGCAGAATCAAGACAATACTGCTTTGAATCAATGGTGATTTGCTTTTCTTCCATTGCCTGGAAAAGTGCAGATTGTGTTTTTGCTGGTGCTCTATTAATTTCATCAATTAAAACCATATTGCTAAATATGGGGCCTTTTTTGAACTCAAAAGAGTTTTTCTCTAAGTTGTATATAGACACCCCTAGTATATCTGAAGGCATTAAGTCAGGAGTGAATTGTATTCTTTTAAAATCTAACTCGGTACTTTGCGCGAGTAGTTTAGCCATTAAAGTCTTAGCCACCCCAGGTGCTCCTTCTAATAAAATATGCCCACCGGCTAATAGACAAATCATTATTTGATCCAAGACTTGGTCTTGACCAACAATTACTTTTTTTAATTCTTGTCTTATATGTTGTATTTTTTCTTGTAATATGCTTAAATCTAGCCTGGTGTTGAATTCTAGGGGAGTGGTATCTTTTGTTTGGTCCATGGTGTGAGTTATTTAATGGATTATTTTTTGTCTAAGGGTATTAAATTTTATCAAATTTTCTTTAGTAGCTACTATATTACTGTTTTTATATTGAACAATAAAATCAACTAATGCTTGTATGTCCTTGGTATCCAAATTAGACTTAGTATGTAGTTTAGTGACAAAGTCTTTATCTAATACCTGGGTAGATATGGCGTATTTATGTCTTATTTTCTCTAAAGTAAAGAAAATACTTTTATCGATTAAATCTCCATATTCTTTGTTTTGTAAAAACATAAAGGAAATGGCCTTTAAAAAACTAACGCTATTATTCTCTAGAGGTTTTATAATTGGTAGGATGCGCTGGTCTCTAGAGGTGGAAAAAACAATAAATACTACCAAGGTAAACACCAGAGTATTCCAAGCCCATTTTAACCCAGGGTTGTCAAAGATAAATCGCATCTGCGAACCAGAGATCACTTGTTTTATATCACCCACTGGGGTGTCATCTAGATAATAGGTAGTTTGCTGTGGTAAATAGGATAATAAACTTTGGGCATATAGGTGATTATTGCTAATTAGAAGGTTATTGTTGGTTAAAGCAATTGGATCTGTTCCTAGAATTAGATTTCCTTTTTTTAGAGGTACCTTTACAAGGTTGGGGTGTTTTTTATCCCCCATTGTTTTAGTACCAAGTATTGTGATATTTGCTTTTGCTGAGTCTTTTATTTGTAGAATATAAGGTTCTAGGTGTTGATAATGAAATCCTTGGTGATGAAGGTTTTTATTGGTTAGTTGTAATTTACCCTGGTCAGAGTAACTAAGGTTAGGTATTACATAGTTTTTCTCTATACCTAGAGAGTCTAGTAGACTTTCTTGAAAGTGAGTCTGTAATAGTACGGCAGTATTGCCGTTTTCTACAAAATAGAATAACTGTTTCACAAGAGCTTGATCCCAGGATATTTCATTTGTTATAGTAAGTAAATTCACCTGGGTTAAGGAATCCTTATTTGCCGTGATTAAAAACTCATATAGATTTTCTTCTATAGACTCTACCTTTGCTCCTTTTAATAATCCGCTTAGTTCTTTTCTTAAAATATAGGTGCCGTAAGGCATCTTGTCTTGTGAGCTATAGGTTGGGGTCCAAGAAATATCGGGTTTTTGATCCTTTTGTACGTAGATAACAATTCCGCCTACAATTAAGAGAGTAAAAATAAGTTGTTGTATTAATTTACTCATAGTAGATCAGATTTTAAGATAGTTTCAAAAAGAGCTTTCGCTTGTTTAAATTGCTGTAAGTCAATAGAGTGTTGTCCATACCATATGTTGTTGTATAAATAGCTGGCCTTTGAGAAGTCTTTTTGCAGCCAAGGCAAGGTGATTTGTTGTATATAATCCTTATTGGTCTTTTTCTTATCCCATGTGATGTGTCCTTTTTCACTTAAATGCTTTAAGGTCCATAAGTAATACAGACGAATAGCTAGCCCATAGTTTTGTTTGTCTATACTCTGGGATATTAATTGGCTAAAATCTACTATGTCAATATTGTCTTCAATGTTTTTAAGGTTTAAAGTAAAATTCTTTGATTGTTTTTTAAACAGCCAATAAATATCTTTTTGTCTTACTGCCTTATATATGTAAAAGACTATAAGACCAATAAAAATAACCCCTATAATTCGAAGTAGTATTAAGAAAGCCTCAGTAGTTTTAGAATCGATATTATCAGGAATAAACAGTTTAGAAAGCCATCTGTTTATTTTGTTTTTTAAGCTGTTTAGACTATTGGTATTTTGAGATTCGTATTGGAAATCAGTATCCTGTAGATAAGCTTGTTTATAATCTTTATTAAAGCTTTTTAACTCTATAGTCGAATCGTGATCCTGAGGTGTAACTCGTGTTTTAGAGCTATATTCTACCAGGCTATCTTGGGTGGAAAATCCTCTTGGTAGTAGAATTGTATTACTATGCTTTGGCTTTATCTGCATAACATTTGTAGAGTAACCATGGCAAGTTACCCCTAGAAAGCAGAAGTGTACAGTGGCTAAAAAACAGCAAATTTTCCTATACATTTTTATTTTCCTATTGAATTTATTAATTCTGATATTTCATTGTTATCTCTTCTTTCTTGCTCGCTGAAAAACACAATGCCTTGGTTGATAAGGAAAATACAATAGCAGCAATAGGACACAAAAGTAGAAACCACAACACTTAAAAAGAACCATATTTGGGTGGTGGTACTCATTGGAGGTATTTCTGTATTATCTAAGCCTTGAAGAATAGAGGAGAAGGTAAAACCTTGAACCAATAACATGGGGATAGATGCAGCTATACTCAGTAAGAGCATTATAACGCAGGCATTACCTACAATGGCAATAAAATTGTTTTTAAGCATTTTAAAAGCTACTGACCAAGAAGAAAAATAATTATTCTTGGTTAAGGTGTAATCATAGAATGCTAAAAAAATAAAAGTGGTGGCCACTGGAAATAATAAAATAAGCAAAGGAATTCCAATTAGTATAATCGATAGTAAACCAAATAAGAATGCCAATATACACACTAAGGGAAAAAACACTACCGAGGTTAATAGAAAAAACACAAAGGTGCGTGAGGCATTTTTTCGTATAATCTTTTTATAGTCTTGGGCAGTATCCACTAAGGTATGATTCTTGGCATAAGAGTCTAGAAAGTATACTGGGTATAGAAATGTAATTATAGTTAAGATGATACTAAGGACCATAACCACTAAGATCGATAGTATGTTTACTGGGGTAAAAATATCATTCTCTTGGAAGTAGCCCGAATTTAATTGGTTCATGTACTCTAGAGTAGAAGTAGAAATAATTTGATTAAAACCAAGTAAAACAACCAGTAGAATCCCCGATATTTTAAAGTAGTTTATAAAGAAAGTTTTTCCTTTGTCTTTAAATAAGTCAATGGTATCTTGTATAAAAGAGCTAAAGTCTTTTTTCTGATTTAAATTTATCATAATAATGGCTTTGATTTAAAAGGTTTTATATTCTGGGGATAATTCAGGGCTATTTTGTGTTTTTCTGTGTACTAAAAAAGGATATATAAAAAAATAATAAACAATACATCCAAAGGTTGTAACAAGGATGAGGTAGTTTAAAATATCGGGCATCTGTTTTGCATATCTAGTAATGAAACCTTCAATAAAGGCTGCAGTAATAGTAAAGGGTATAGTGGCTATAAATATTTTAAAAGCTTTATTAAATCCAATCTTAAAACTTTGTAATCGAGTATATGTCTTTGGGAAAAGTATACTAGCTCCCAAGATAAAACCTGCAAAAGCTTCGATAATCAATGCAATTATTTCCATAAATCCATGTAACCAAATTCCTTTAAAACTCTGTAAAAAGGAATTGTGAGCAATAAAGAAATATTGAAAGGAACCCAGCATAATACCATTGTATAATAAGAAGATTAAAGTTCCAATGCCCGCAAATATTCCATAGAGAAACATTCGTATTCCAACATAAATATTATTTATAGCAATCATTAGAGTATTGGACCAGCTACTTCCAGATTTATAAATAGCCATAGCATCTCCACTTTGTATATTATCCAGGGTAGTATTTATATAGGTGTCTCCTAGTACCAAACGAACAAAGCTTTGATCATAATGACCAGAGATTACTCCAATGGCTACGGTAATGAAAAATATCACCACTGTAAAAGCAAGATAAGATCTATACTGGTAGACAATTAAAGGAACCTCTGTTTTAAAAAAGTATTTAACTCTATTTTGTTGAATAGGTTTTCTTTTATAAATTTTTTGATAGATTTGTGCAGTTAAGGCATTTAGGTATTGTGTTACTGTGCTATTGGGATAGAAAGTTTGAGCATACCCAAGATCATTTAAGACCTGGAGATACATACTGCAAAGATAGTCGCTAGAGAGTAGGGTATCATTGGCAAGTGCCTTTTCATACTGCTTCCATTGCTCTTTGTTGGATTGTATAAATAAAACTTCTCTCATTAAGGTAATTTAACACTAATTATATGGCTAATTTAATAATAAATACAACACAAAATGTTACTATTACTTTAGATGTTGCATCTTTAGGTAAGCGAATCTTAGCTTTTTGTTTAGATCTGTTATTCCAAATAAGCTATGTATTATTGTTTTTTTTTATATCACAGAATTTATTTAAAAATATTGTTAACAGTAGTAGTGTTTCTTCCTTTATTAATGGTTTTTTACTTTTTTCACCAGTTATCTTCTATAGTCTATTTTTTGAGATAGTCCTACAGGGCTACACTCCTGGTAAGAAGATACTTCGCTTAAGGGTGTTGACAAATCAGGGCTATAGCCCTAGGGTATCGGATTATTTTATTCGTTGGGTTTTCAGACTAATTGATATTTGGAGTTTTTTTGGTGTTCTTGGTATTAGCAGTATCGTTATAAGTAAACACAATCAAAGGCTAGGAGACATTTTGTCCAATTGTGTAGTGGTGGATCAATTAAGCTTTAAAAAAGGTTTGGAACAAACTATTTACAAGGAGTTGGAACATAGCTATAAACCTGTATATTTGCAGGCTTTGAATTTTAGCGATGCCGATATGGGTATTATTATTAAGGCGTATCAAAATTATCTAAGCACAAAAGACGCTAAAGTACTGCGTTTATTAGTAGACAAAATTGAATCCACTATCTCCATAGATAGAAAAGAACAACAGGATGAGCAATTTGTAAATACAGTAATCAAAGACTATAATTACTTAAGCGGCAAGGTTTAATTTTTTAGATTTTTATTAATGACTTTTTTTCACGCTTTTGATTTATTGGGAACTCTTGCTTTTGCCATCTCTGGTGCTTTAGCAGGTAGAGAGCGAAAATTAGATTTATTTGGCATGAGTACCTTAGCCTTTGCTACGGCTATTGGTGGAGGAACAATACGAGATATGATGATTGGTCTTACCCCAGTAATGTGGTTAAGAGATATGAGTTATTACACGGTTGTTATATTGGGAATAGGATGTGCTATTTTGTTTTATAAACGATTTAATATTCTTCGCTATTCTTTATTTTTATTTGACACCATTGGAATCGCAGTCTTTACCCTAATTGGTATAGAAAGAGGCTTAGGGGTAGGTCTTCATCCAATAATATGTATAAGTCTAGGTACTATTACAGCCTGTTTTGGTGGAGTATTAAGGGATACTTTAGCTAATCAAATTCCTATTATTTTCAAAAAAGAGATTTACGCTACTGCCTGTATAGCAGGAGGTGGGGTGTACTTTTTGTTAGCTCATTTTAACCTAACAAAAGATTTGTTGTATGTATTAACAGCTAGCTTTATTATTGTTGTTCGTATCTTATCGGTGCGTTACAAATGGTCTTTACCTTTTGCTCATGATTAAATAAGTAAGATAAAAATTGCAAAAGCCTTTATTAGTGTTTTGTTGTATCTGTAGCTAATTACTTAAGGGCAGATAGCCAATTAAAAAGATAGATATAGTTTTATCTTTATTTTTTAAATATCTCTTTGATCCAATCCTTTTTATTTACTCCACCTTTCCACGAGCCAGAAAAACGGTGGATAGCATAAGTATCCTGATTTAACTCACACTCTCCAGTACGTACATTAATAGGACTAAAGAAGTAGGTAGGGTAGATGGTTACTCCTTGGGCAAGTTCTTGGGTCTTGTTATCTAATTTAAGTCCTTTTTGTAAAAGAGTTTTAGTGGTAGTAATAGTATTAGGAGTAGTATAATACTTCTTATAGGGATGGTATTTTCTATAAAAAGATTTATTTGTGTAAAAGTCCAATAGTTCGCTAATTAAAGGATGCTCTTTTACGGCTCCTATTAAAGCTGTACAGACTAATTTATCGGATTCAAAACCGCAGAAAAAATCATGAACAAGAAACTTATCTAAGTTTTTTATCACCTCTACATCGGTATCCATGTATATTCCTCCATACTTTTTTAATGCATATAAGCGGCACACATCAGAGACAAAGGCAAACTTTCTCTCCTTATAGGCTACGTGTGCAAAAGAGAATTTTTCAATATCAAAATTGTCTTCATTCCATATCATTAGCTCATAATCTGGTAGATGCTCCTTAAAGCTAGCTAAGCATTGTTTGGCTAGAGCAGAGTAGTCGTTTTTACCAAACCAACAAATATGAATTATTTTAGGAATCATAATAATTTTATTTAAAACTTGAACAGATCAAGTTTAGATTTTGTTTTTAAATATTATTGACGTTTTGTAAGGCTGGGTGTGCAAAACTACTAAATATAAACAGGACTAACTTTTTGTTAGCGGGATTTGTTTGTGTAAATATATATAAAATATTTTGCGTTTTTAACAATTATTTAGATAATCTATACTGTTTTATCCTTAGAGATTAAATCAATCAGAAAAGCTCTACGTAGTTTAACTACAGTAGAGCTTTTCGTGTTTTGTTTTTTTTGAAAATTATTCTATTTTCAATTACTTTTTATCCTTAGCTTGTCTTTGTAAAGCAAGTAGTTTTGTGTACTTCATAAACGAGAAGAACCCTTGTATTGCTGCGATGGCTAAACCATCTATACCGTGAAAAATACCTTTTTTGAAAAAGTAGCATCGTACAAAGGCTACCGTGCCATTTAATACTGGTTTAAAGGCTGTTATTCGCTTGCCTGCATCGAAGAGCTCTTGTGCGTTATGAGAAGAGTATTGATTCTTTTTTGCAATTATCTGCTCATAATTTGCCCAACCATAGTGTAAGATATGTACATTTACTTTTTTCTTTTTTGAAGTCACAATATATTGATGTGCCATATCCTTGGAAGGATGTGCAGTTTTTTTATTGAAAAAACGCACCTTAGAGTCTGGATACCAACCTGAGAAATTAATGAGTTTTTGTCCCATAAAGTTTTTTACTCTAAAGCTGTATGCATCATAAGTGTCTTGATTGAAAAAGTCTGCTTTTTCTATAAATGCTCTAGCATCAGTGTCTAAGTATTCATCGGCATCTAGGTTTAAGATCCAATCCCATTTACAAAACTGTAGTCCATAGGTTCTCTGGGGACCATCTCCTAGATAAGCTTGGTTGTAAACTATGGCTCCTTTTTCTTTGGCAATTTCTACCGTATTATCAGTACTATTGGAGTCTATAACAATTACTTCATCACATATCTCTAGTAGTTCTTCAACACATCTTCCAATGTTCTTTTGTTCATTATAAGTTATAATAAGTCCACTTATCTTCATACTAAAATTGCGTTATACCCTCTTTTGGGATTCAATAGTTATACATAGGGATATCCCTGTTAAAAGTCTGGTTATGTTTCAGACAAACAAAAGTACAATAAAACATTTATAAAGCCAGATTTGTTTCAAATAGCTATATGCCATTTCATTTAAAATGGGTCCTAATGTCTACTGTTTTTACAGACTCTCAAAACAGATAAAAAAATTATGTATTTAGATCACAGGATTATCCTCTTGGGTTTTTCGTTTTAATTTTTTATCTATTATTACAATACCCTTTTGTAGTAGCAAACTATTTGGATAGGATATTCTTTCTTTCTCGGTTGAGAGTAAAATAGTACAAAATGCTTTGATGTCTATTATAGTACCCTCTACAGGAAAGTCTTTGTCTTGGATTCGAATATCATCGCCAATACGAAAGGGAAAACTAAAAAACAACAAAACACCTGCCGTTATATTACTAAGTAAGGACCACTGTGCGAACATAGCCACCCCAATTACTGTAAAAACCGAAGTTAAAGCTAGTATTGCACTCTGAGGTTCTACTCCCCAAATAGTTAATATCACAACTATTAAGATAACTGCTAAAAGAAAATCAAACAGGCGCATCACAGTTTTTACTCTTCTGTCTTTTCTTTGTTCTTTAGTGGAGAATCTCTTAATTAAGCTTGCTATGAATTGTTTAAAAGGGTAGAATAGTAGCACTGCAATAAGAGTTACTATTATTTGAGTGGTATATAGACTTAACATAAGCAATTCTATTTAATGAAATCCAATAATTCTTGTACTAATTCATAGGTTGGTAATCCAACAATATTGGTGTAAGAACCATTTATTTGGCTTATACCAATAAGGCCAATCCATTCTTGTATACCATAAGCGCCAGCTTTGTCGTAAGGCTTGTAAGAGTCGATATAGAAGTTGATTTGCTCTGGAGACAGATCAGCAAATCTCACCTTGGTAATACAATTAAAAACACGTGTTTTTTCAACGCTTCGAAGTACCACTGAGGTAATGACCTGATGCTCTTTATTACACATGCTTTGTATAATTTGAAAAGCTTCTTGTTTGTCTTTTGGCTTTCCAAGACTTTGATTCTCTAACCATACAGTGGTATCACTGGTAATTAATATTTGGTTTGGATCGCTTATACTAATGGCATTGCTTTTAGCCAAAGCAATGTAATCAGTGATTTGAGCACCTTGTAAATTATCTGGATAACTCTCTTCTATATCTGAGGCCCTAACAATGAAATCAAGACCTAATTCACTTAGATAAGCTTTGCGTCTAGGTGAATTAGAACCCAATATGATTTGATAGTCTTTAAATATTTGTTTTAACATAAGTCTTAGTCTACTTGAGCATTAAAGTGTTGAAACCATTTTTTTTGGGTTTTCATCACCTGTTCAATTACATCTCTACCGGCACCATGACCTCCTTTTACGTGAGAAACGTATTTAGCTACCGATTTGATCTCCGGTACTGCATCCACAGGACACACTGGTAAAGCAACCTGTTGCATTACATGGTAGTCAGGGATATCATCTCCCATGTATAGAATGTTTTCTGGTTTGATTTGGTAGATGTCTATAAATTCTTTAAAAGTATCTACTTTATTGGCAACTCCCATATAGATATCAGTGACCCCTAAGTTTCTTAGTCTTTGGCGCACCCCATCGTTACTTCCCCCGGAGATAACACAAACTGTATATCCATTTTCGATAGCTGCCTTAATAGCATAACCATCTCGGATATTCATCTCACGAAGTAATTCTCCGTTTTGAGTTACATGTACTTTACCATCGGTTAACACACCATCTACATCAAAGATGAAAGTAGTGATGTCATTCATTATTTCTTTAAAATGTTTTGACATTATTGTTCTATTATAGATTTTGTTATTAATTGATATATCTGTTTTTCTATAGGGTCCTTTAGTAGCTCCAAGTGTTGATTTATAGTTGAGGTATCTTTTCTTATAGCCGGTCCTGTTTGTGCAAGTTGTGGATCCAAATCTTGAATCTTTTGTGCTGTTTCTAAAATTAAAGGTTTTAGAATTTCAAAGGGGACATCATTTTTTTCTAGTATTCCCTTAGCTAAACTATACATATGGTTAGTAAAGTTATTGGCAAATACCGCACTTAAATGAATTACTCTTCTTTGCTCGGAGCTAATATTATAAATTCTTTGACTAAATGTAAGGGCCAACTTCTCTAATAGATTAAAATCTTGAGCGTCACTAGCCTCTAAGCAAAAGGGAACATTGGTAAAGTCCACTTCTTTATCAAAAGAGAAGGACTGTAGCATATAAAATACTCCTTTTCTATTGGTGTTGTGAATTACAGACATAGGTGTACTACCGCTAGTGTGCACAATAAAAGGATTGTTTAGGGTAAATTCACTAGTAATTTGCTCTATGGCTTTATCGGAAACTGCTACTATAAAAATGTCTGCAGGAGCAAGATCTGCTATATTACGGACAATTTTGTCTTTTGTTATAAGATTACTCACTTTTTCGGGATTTCTTGCGTATATTTGTTTTAAACAAACGCCTTGTTTTTCTAAGAGAGTGAAAATCAAATGGTGAGCTACTTTTCCAGCTCCTATTATACTTACTGTAATCATAAGGCTAAGATACTAATTTGAGGTAGATTTTAACCTTTAAAATATTAAAAAATATACTATGAAGAGCGATATAAAAGATTTACAAGACATTAAAAAACTAGTGGATACTTTTTATGCAAGAGTACAACAAGACTCCTTACTAGGTCCAATATTTGAAAGTAAATTAGAAGGACGTTGGCCTGAGCATTTAAGTAAGATGTATAGTTTTTGGCAAACAGTTTTATTAGAAGACTACACCTATAGTGGAAGGCCTTTTCCTGTGCATGCGACTCTACCTGTAGGACAAGATCATTTTAATCAATGGATTAGTTTGTTCAGTGGTACTTTAGATGAATTATTTGAAGGAGAGAAGGTAGAAGAAGCCAAGTGGAGAGGTGCTCAAATGGCTAAAATGTTTTTAAGTAAAATAGAGTATTTCCAGCAAGCTAATCAGAGTCCAAAGATTTAAATAGCATTTATTTAGAGCTAAGCTCATTGTCAAGAAATATAAAAAAAATAGACCCCAAGAATCTACAGATAGAGTCTTGGGGTCTAAGTTTTTGTAAGTAACCTCAAAGTATAATTATTGTCTATAGAGTAAAGTAAATACAGAGCTATAGTGTTTACTAGTATTTTGTTTTTATAACAAACTTCTATATCTATAAGATACTTGGGTCAATTTTGTGTTGCAAGTTTTTATCAAAAATATTCACAAAGGCTTCCTTAATAGTACCATCTTGATTTAAAAGCATACTACGCTGAATTTTGGTAATAATCCACTTATCCTTCATTTGTGTGAAATCAGTACTTCTGAGTTGAATAAGGTCGGGATGCTGGTAAGTGTTGGTAAGTTTTAACCAATCTTGTTGTTCTCCATCAATACAAATAGATATTACTTGAAGGTTTGGGTTTTTTTCAAGCATTTCAAAAGCTCTTCTATAAGCACCCTGGGCATGGGCTAAACTATTTTTAGTCCAAACAAATAAAAGAGTTGGTTTGTTAATGATTTTATTTATTTCTACAGGCTCTCCTTTTTGATTAATAAGAGCAACATCTGGGAGTTTATTCTCTGACTTTAGGTTTTGAACAGCCTTTTGAATTTGACTAATTTCATTGTGCTGACTACTATCGGAGGACAGTTCAAAGTATCTTTCCAAGAACTTATCATTGTTCTTTAAGTTCTGGTCTTCCAATAAGTAGATATAGGTAATATTGTCTAAGATAGCATTTTTAACCTTTTGATTTTTGATAAGGGTATCTACTATATTTAGCTTTTCAATATTGTTGTCTAAATTAGCATCAGAATAGGAGTCTATCTCTAGCTCATCTAATACTGAATTAAGCATAATAGATAGGTATCGGGTATAAGAGGAGTATTGTATTAACCCTTCGTTGTTATAATCTATTTTCTTTCTAAAAGAATAGTAATCTTCGGGAAGTTCTGATTTGATATTCTGACCTGTTCGTATAAGGTGAACTTTAGGATAAAGCTCTTTCTGGGAATAGAAGTGTAGGTCAAGCTTTGTTTTTGCATACAAATCAAAGTCTTGATTCCAACCTATGATGGCTTTGCTTTTTAAATAATAGGTTGTTCTTGCCGCATGAGTAGAGTCTACTTTTTTAATAAAAGGATCTACTTGTAGATCAAAGTTTTCATAACGAGTAGTTTCATCTACTAAATTACGCACCGTTAAATTCATAAGAAAGTTATTCTTCTCGGATCCTCTGCCAGTAAAAATAATGGAATGATCAAAGTCACGAGTATTTAAACGCAAGGTCAAACTGTCGTTCTTATCAAAAAACACATATTGATACTCTGGATTATGACGATAGATGTACATACCAGGGGTTAGAGAGTCGAATTTCTTGAAGAATTTATTATTCTTATCTAAGTAAATAGTGTCTAATACATCGTTGTCTTTACAAAATAATATATAAGGTGAATTTGGATTTATTACCTCTCCTTGCAGATATGCTGTATAGTCATCTGGCTCGAATTTCTTTTGGCAAGAATAGACAAGTAAAATAAAAGGCAATAAAGCCAGTAAGAGATAATTCCCTGTATTAGTGTTATTAATCATTTTAAAAAGCCTAAGAATATGAAGTAGTATCAACTACACAAGCAAATGTAAGTTTTACTAGTTGTTTTGGTCGTTAATAAGCTGTTAAAATACAATTTGAGCAAGCTTGCTGCTACTTTAATCCTTTTATTAATTTTAATTTAGTAATTTTGCAGTCAATATAAATCAATATATAAAAAATGTTAACAGTTTCAAATCTGTCAGTTCAATTCGGTAAACGAATTTTATTTGATGAAGTTAATGTAACCTTTACTCAAGGGAACTGCTATGGTATTATCGGAGCCAACGGTGCTGGGAAATCTACTTTTTTAAAAATACTTTCAGGAGAAATTGATCCTACCTCTGGACATGTATCTTTAGAGCCAGGAAAGCGTATGTCTGTCCTAAATCAAAATCACAACATGTTCGACGAATTTACAGTACTTGAAACTGTAATGATGGGTAACAAGGATTTATATGCTGTTAAGACTGAAATGGATGCACTTTATCTAGATTATACAGATGAGAATGCAGATCGAATAGGAGAGCTTCAAATTCGTTTCGATGAAATGGATGGATGGAATGCCGAAAGTGCAGCAGCTACTTTACTATCTAACTTAGGTATCAATGAAGAGTTTCACTATACTCCAATGGGAGAGATGGATGCTAAATTAAAGGTACGTGTACTTTTAGCTCAGGCTTTATTTGGTAATCCAGATGTACTAATCATGGATGAGCCTACCAACGACTTGGATTTCGAGACAATTGGTTGGTTAGAGAATTTCTTAGCTCATTATGAAAATACAGTTTTAGTAGTATCTCACGACCGTCACTTCTTAGATGCAGTATGTACGCACGTATCGGATATTGACTTTGGAAAAATTAATCATTTTTCTGGAAACTATACTTTCTGGTACGAGTCAAGTCAGTTAGCTGCAAAACAAAAAGCACAACAAAATAAGAAAGCAGAAGAGAAAAAAGCTGAATTAGAAGAATTTATTCGTCGTTTTAGTGCTAACGTTGCTAAGAGTAAACAAGCAACATCTCGTAAGAAGATGATTGATAAATTAAACTTAGGAGATATTAAGCCATCTTCTAGACGTTATCCTGCAATTATTTTTGATCAAGAGCGTGAAGCAGGAGATCAAATTTTAAATGTTGAAGGATTAGCTGCCTCTATTGATGGGGAGTTGTTATTTAAGAACGTAGATTTAAACGTAGCCAAAGGAGATAAGATTGTTATTATTTCTAAAGACTCTCGTGCAACTACAGCTTTTTATGAGATTCTAAACGGGAATAAGCAAGCAGATGCTGGTAAATTTGATTGGGGTGTTACTACTTTACAGTCTTACTTACCTGCAGATAATAGCGATTTCTTTCAAGAGGATTTAACTCTAGTGGATTGGTTGCGTCAATGGGCTAAAACAGAAGAGGAAAGAGATGAGGTTTATGTACGTGGATTCCTAGGGAAAATGATTTTCTCTGGAGAGGAAGCTTTAAAAAGTGGTAAAGTACTATCAGGAGGAGAGAAAGTACGTTGTATGTTGTCTCGTATGATGATGCTTAGAGCTAATGTTTTAATGTTAGATGAACCTACTAACCACTTAGACTTAGAATCTATTACTGCATTTAACAACTCTTTGAAAAACTTCAAAGGTACTATTTTGTTTACCACTCATGACCACGAGTTTGCTCAAACAGTTGGAACCCGTATTTTAGAATTAACACCTAAAGGAGTTATTGATAGATACATGACTTTTGATGATTATTTAGATGATCCAAAGATCAAAGAACTAAGAGAGAAAATGTATTCTTAATCGGATATATAAACCATAAAAACAGCCACTTTACAATTTTTGTAAAGTGGCTGTTTTATTTTCACTCTATTTTTTAAGATCTAATAAGGCTTTTAAAAACAAGTTAATCTAATCACTAAAAAGTTAGATAAAGCTTTAGTGTTTAATAAATAATAATTTATATACAGAACTAATCTAGACAAATGAGTTTTAAAGGGCATTACTAGTTTTTAAAAGTTATTTTAACAAAATATGAACTTAGTTATATAGAATTACCTTTTAAAGGAGTTTTATTATCGGGTAATTTTTCAATATTTTTTTAGTGAAATAGATGTTATCTTTTTGTAAAAAATTAAAATAATACAGAAGTATTATTATCTTTGAATCCATGGAGTTAATAGATTTTATTTTGCACATTGATAAATACCTTCATGTATTTATTGCCGATTACGGACCTTGGATTTATGCCATTTTGTTTGCTATTATTTTTGTTGAAACAGGTTTTGTTATAATGCCTTTTCTACCAGGAGATTCTCTTTTATTTGCAATGGGAATGCTTATAGCACAAAGTAGTGAATTAAGTATTAGTTTGGCTATAGGACTTTTAATAATAGCTGCCATAACGGGAGATTCACTTAATTACTTCATTGGAAGTAAGGTTGGTATGCGACTCACTAAATTTCGTATTTTCGGAAAGCAAATAGTTACACAACAAGCCATTGACAAAACCCATTCTTTCTATGATAAATATGGATCTCGAACAATTGTAATTGCTCGTTTTATTCCACTTGTTAGAACTTTAGCTCCTTTTGTTGCAGGGGTAGGAAAAATGAAATACTCTGTGTTTATGACCTATAATGTTTTAGGAGGAGTAATTTGGATTACCTCTCTTAGCTTAGCAGGTTATTTCTTAGGTAATCTACAATTTGTAAAAGATAATTTCTCTAAGATAGCTTTACTTATTATTGTGATTTCTATCTTGCCAATTATTTATGAGTTTATAAAGGCAAAAGTCAAAAAGACAGCTTAGTGAAAAATAATTAACGATAAAATTTTATATAATATACAATAGACAATACAATAAATAAGGCTGCCTGATTACAAAATCAGGCAGCCTTATTTATAAGTTCAATTAGCTGAGTGATTATCCCTTATATAATTATGCTTACTTTTATTATAAATAGAAAGTAAGTAGACA
>CANROJ010000031.1 GCA_947632215.1 uncultured Flavobacterium sp.
ATTATAGACTCCAACCCATTTAATTTTAATTCGTAAACTAAAGCTAATTGTTTTCCAATCTTACCGGCAGGAAAACCTTTATTGTGGTACCAAACCACATAATATTCAGGTAAATCTATCAAATAATAGCCCTTATATTTACCAAAAGGCATTTTACTATGAGCTAAATCTATTAAATACTGTTGATTATCTATCATGTATACTCAATAGTTACTGCACCACTTTTACCGTATAGTCAGTGTCATATTGAAGTAGATACACTCCAATATTACTATAACCTCCGGAATGAGTTGGTACATAATTAAACTTATTTTCTAGCTTAACTGAACCTTGAGAAGCGGTTGCTACAAAGCCTTGTCTTTGAAACAAGCGAAGAATTAAATCTAAAGTTACATCATAACCACGTACAGCAAAACGACTAGGACTAATATTATATTGATCCTTATACTCTTTCCAAAAAGAAGCTTCACTTAAAGAATTATCCGTATCCTTTGTAACTGATCCATAGGTGTACTTTAAATCAATTAGGGTTTGTACTGCAATTTCACTGTACTCAAAAACGTCTGATTTATCAAAACTAGCAATTTGAATATTATAAGTATCCTTTAATTTATTTAGAGTTTTGGTAAGTTTTAGTGCCGACTCTATACTTGCTGAATCTAAAATAAATACGTTTTTAACTCCTAAACTCAATGATCTATCAATATTGTCCAACTCGGCTGTACTAATGGTACGAATAGAAGGATAATTTGCTCGCATAAAGTTTTTGGTAGAAGTTCTTCTATCATCTACCACAACTGTAATTTTCACACCATTTTGGCCTATAAAATAATTAAGCAAAGTTGATTTTAAATCATCCCCATTAGGCATAGTTTGCAACACTTTGGTTGCTCCTTTTGCTTTTTCGTTAGACAATGGCGAAACTAAAATCACCCTATTATTAGGTAGGTTTTTTGCTGCTATTTCAACATTGTTTTGAAAGAAAGGCCCTATAATAGCATCGGTATTTTGAAAATTATTGGCAGCGAAAACATTCAATACTTCGGAAGTATTTTTTGTTTCATTTGAATCGTATACATCTACCTGTACATTAAGACCCATTGCTTGAGCTTTTTGTATGGCCAATTTTGCTCCAGAATAAAAATCTAGAGTCATATTTAAAAAAGCATCACTCTCAAGCTTACCAGTTACATCCTCTCCTATTGAGTCCAAATTAAAAGGCAACATAAGAGCAATCCTTTTAGATGTAGACAAATCTAATGTAGTTTCCAAACCTACTAAAGAACTTGACTCTAAATCCACAGGCTGATCATCGTGGATAACATTTTGATAGTCTGATGGATTATCTACCTTAATAGAAATTATCATACCACTTTGTAATCCTTGTTGTTGAATAGCTGGATTCCATAGAATTAAATCCGCCACACTAACATTATATTCACGAGCCAAACTATATAGTGTTTGTTTAGCAGGCACCTTTACAGTAATAAAATCTGCCTTTTGTCCCTTTTGTTCCAATTCAAGATCCTCTTTAGAAATAGAGGTTGCACCAAAAGAAGGCACTTTTATTTGTTGTCCCGTTTTTAAACCTTGTTGTAATTCTGGGTTTAACTCTACTAATCTTTGAATAGAAGTTTCATACAAGACCGCCAGTCCATATAAAGTAGACTGAGGTTCCACTTGAATATATTTGTAATAAATATTATTAATATCAACTATTGTATCAACCGAGGAAGCCGTCAATGCCTTGGGATACTTTACCTGTTGAGCTTTATCTGGATCTTGTTCTTGAACGATAATAATTTCAGAACCGACTTGTAATCCAGTTCGTTTTAGTTCTGGGTTATAAAACAATAAATTCTCAATACTTACATTATAGCCTTTACTTATACTATATAAAGTCTCTTTAGGCTGTACTGTATAAATTATTTGTTGCCCCTCAACCTTTGAAGTAGCAGATAAAGAACCACTAGGGGTTGTACTTTGCTGCTTTTCTAAACTAAGTCTTTGATCTTCAAATCCTTTAGGGATTAATAACAACTGACCTGGTTTAATACCTGCTTTAGCCTCAGGATTATATTTAAATATTTCAGTAACCGAAACATTATAATCCCTAGCTATTTTACTAATAGTTTCCCCTTTATTTACCGTATAAGTGGTAAAGGTTTCTCTTTGTTGTGCAAAAGCTCCAGTGGCCGTAAAAATAAATGCTGATAAAATAGCAATAAGATTCTTTTTCATTTTACAAATCTATTCAAAAAAACAATAAGTCGCTACAACAAAGTTACAGCGACTTATTAATATAGTAAAATTATTCCCACTCAATTGTTGCAGGTGGTTTAGAGCTAATATCATAAACAACTCTATTAACACCTCTAACATTATTAATTATCTTGTTGGAGATTTCCATCAAAAACTCATATGGTAAATGAACCCAATCAGCCGTCATACCATCGGTAGATTCAACTGCTCTAAGGGCTACTACCTTTTCATAAGTTCTTTCATCCCCCATAACTCCAACACTATTTACCGGAAGTAAAATAGCACCGGCTTGCCATACGGAATTATATAAGTTATGTTCTTTTAATCCTTCTATAAAAACAGCATCTACTTCTTGTAATAATCTTACTTTCTCTTGTGTAATATCACCCAAGATACGAATAGCCAATCCTGGTCCTGGGAATGGGTGTCTTCCCAATAGCTCTGGATCAATTCCCAAAGATGCTCCTACTCGACGAACCTCATCTTTAAACAACATTCTTAATGGCTCTACAATTTTTAATTTCATAAAATCAGGTAAGCCTCCAACATTATGGTGTGATTTAATCGTAGCAGATGGTCCTTTAACTGAAATAGATTCTATTACATCTGGATATATAGTTCCTTGACCTAAAAAAGTAGCATCTTTAATTAATTTTGCTTCATCGTCAAATACCTCAATAAATACTCTACCAATAGCCTTGCGTTTTGCCTCAGGATCATCTAATCCTTTTAAAGCTTCCATAAAGCGATCTGTTGCATCTACACCTTTTACATTTAATCCCATTCCATTATAGTTCTCTAAAACAGTTTGAAATTCATTTTTACGTAAAAGACCATTGTTTACAAAGATACAATGTAGATTTTCTCCAATAGCTTTATGTAACAATACAGCCGCTACAGTAGAATCAACACCTCCGGATAAGGCTAAAACAACTTTCTCTTTACCGATAGTTTGTTTTAAACTAGAAACTGTTTCCTCTACGAATGCTGCGGGTGTAAAGTTTTGTTCAACATTAGCAATATCTACCAAGAAGTTCTTTAATATTTGAGCCCCATCTGTTGAATGGAAAACTTCAGGATGAAATTGAATTGCGTAAGTATCTTCTCCCTGAATTCTATAGGCAGCATTCTTAACATCTTTTGTACTAGCTAATAACACTCCATTGGTTGGCAAAGTTTTAATAGTATCACTGTGACTCATCCATACTTGACTGTCTTTAGGTACATCTTTAAACAAAGCCTCATTATCTTGCATAAAAGTAAGGTTAGCTCGTCCATATTCGCGTGTTTGCGAAGGAGCTACTTCTCCTTGATTAAAATGAGCTAGATACTGTGCTCCGTAACAAACTCCTAACAAAGGCATTTTTGCTTTAATGTTAGATAAATCAGGGTGTAAAGCTTGTTCAGAACGAACAGAATAAGGACTACCAGATAAAATAACAGCAGAGAATTCACTCATATCTGTTGGTATTTCATTGTAAGGTAAAATTTCGCAAAAAATATTCATTTCGCGAACTCTTCGCGCAATCAACTGTGTGTATTGCGATCCGAAATCTAATATAAGTACATTGTGTTGCATGCGCAAAAATAGCCAATTCCAGTGTTTCAACAAAAAAAATATCAATTATTTTTTCATTAATTATCTCTCTTTAATTAACCTAATTAAAACACCATTTAACTAAGGAAAATGCAACAAAAAACCTTTGCAGCAAATGCTTTGAGAGCTTATCTTGTCTTAGTTGGGTTTTTCAAGAGAATTGTTCGAACAAAGAATTGCTTTATTAATATTCATTGAAGGTGTTTTTTGCAAAACAAATACGCCTTATACATCCTATCACTGATTAACCAATACTAAAAAAGGCCCTAGAAGTAAATTCTAGGACCTTTGATTTAAAACAAAGTTAGCTACACCAATTAGCGAACTAATTTTTTATATTTTAAACGAGTTGGAGCAGAATCCCCTAAACGCTTAATACGATTCTCTTCATATTCTGAGAAAGATCCTTCAAAAGTATATACTTGAGAATCTCCTTCAAAAGCTAAGATATGAGTACAAATACGATCTAAGAACCAACGGTCGTGAGAAATAACAACAGCACATCCTGCAAAGTTTTCCAAACCTTCCTCTAAGGCACGTAGTGTATTTACATCCAAGTCATTTGTAGGCTCATCCAATAAAAGTACATTACCCTCTTCTTTTAGAGTCATAGCTAAATGCAATCTATTTCTCTCTCCTCCAGATAAAGTAGAAACTTTTTTATTTTGCTCAGAACCTGCAAAGTTAAAACGACTTAAATAAGCACGAGAGTTAACCTGGCGTCCTCCCATTTGGATTAGCTCTTGTCCATCTGAGAAGTTCTCCCAAATAGATTTCTCAGGATCAATATTTGAGTGGGATTGATCTACATAAGCAATCTTAACGGTCTCTCCAATATCAAACTTCCCTTGATCAGGCTCTTGCTCTCCCATAATCATACGAAAAATAGTAGACTTACCTGCACCGTTAGGACCGATAATACCTACAATACCAGCTTGTGGAAGGGTAAAGTTTAAATCCTCATAAAGCAATTTATCTCCAAATGCTTTACTTACTCCTTTAGCCTCTATAACATTAGTACCTAAACGAGGTCCATTAGGGATATAAATCTCTAATTTCTCTTCTAATTGTTTTTGGTCTTCATTTAAAAGCTTATCATAATTTTGTAGTCTTGCTTTTTGCTTAGTCTGACGCCCCTTAGCTCCTTGACGAACCCAATCCAGCTCTCTTTCCAAGTTTTTACGTCTTTTAGAAGCTACTTTCTCTTCTTGTTCTAAACGCTTACTTTTTTGATCTAACCAAGAAGAATAATTTCCTTTCCAAGGAATACCTTCTCCTCTATCTAGTTCCAAGATCCAACCAGCAACGTTATCCAAGAAGTAACGGTCGTGGGTAACTGCAATCACAGTTCCTTTGTATTGTTGTAAATGTTGCTCTAACCAATGTACAGATTCAGCATCCAAGTGGTTAGTAGGCTCATCTAAAAGCAATACATCAGGAGTTTGTAAAAGTAATCTACACAAAGCAACGCGACGACGTTCCCCTCCAGATAAAACACTAATAGGTGTATCTGGCTCTGGACAACGCAATGCATCCATTGCAATAGCTAGTTTAGTATCTAACTCCCATCCTCCAGCAGCATCAATCTTATCTTGAAGCTCCGCTTGACGATCCATTAGTTTTTGCATCTTATCAGCATCTTCATATACCTCAGGCAAACCAAACATATCGTTTATCTGATTGAATTCATCCAAGATAGCTACCACCTCAGCAGCACCTTCTTTTACAATTTCAATTACAGTTTTACTCTCATCTAATTGTGGCTCTTGTTCTAAGTATCCTACTGTATAACCTGGAGCGAAAACAACATCTCCTTGGTAGTTCTTATCTACTCCAGCAATAATTTTCAATAAAGAAGATTTACCAGAACCGTTAAGTCCTAAGATACCTATTTTTGCCCCATAGAAAAAGCTTAAATAAATATCCTTTAAAACTGTTTTATTTGTCGATGAGTAGGTTTTACTCACTTTTGACATCGAAAAAATTACTTTTTTATCGTCTGACATAAAGTTTAATAAATTGAATTAAATAAATACATAGCAAGAAAAAAGATTAAGAGTTTGCTCACCTTCTTTCTAAAACACTTACAAAAGTACGTTTAATAAATCAATTTAGAAACTGTTTTTTCACATCTACCTTCCTAGTATTAATTATAGATCAAATAATCGTTAAATAATTAATAAAAGGGGAATTTAATCATTATTTTAGCATCTTTGACTAGGATTTTAAATAGTGTTTATGTAAATTTATAAGGAATTTATAAAATAACTAATTCTATGAAAAATTATTCTTTAGTAAAAGAGAATGATTTTTGTGAGGATAATCATAAAAATCATTTTTACGATCCCTCAATTGATGCTTATGTTTGTCAAATATGCGATTGTATATCCCCGGCACACAATGAATCTGAGAATTCAGAAGATGAGTATCAAAATTGTATAGGGATTTAGTAAATTTAAGCTTGTAAAGGGATTCCTAAAAAAAGGTGTGTTTTTACAAGCTTTTTTTTATTTAAAATTAAGCCTTTACTACCACTGAGAATTTATCAAAAACAAAACAAGTACCCTTACAAGTACTTGTTTTGCTGCAAATTTTTAATTGGCTCTAATTTTATCTTTATATTAATATAAAAGATTACACTCTTCCTTTTAAGGCATTAAAAACCCAAGCAATAGCCCAGAATCCTAGTCCCGCAAAAGCAAAGCCAATACCAGTTAAATCATAATATGTCAAGGCTCCCAGCCCTATTAACAATGCTCCTATAAAAATCATAATAAGAGTTGCGTATCCCAATATTATATTTTTATCTAATTTATATCCCATTGCTTGTTATTTGTTAAATATATTGACCAACAATTCTTTTAATAAATCACCCTGAGGCATATTACTGGCTCCAACCCCCTTAGCCTTGAGATCTATATCCTTTAAACCTGCAATAATCCCACTTACCATTTTCATGCTATAGAGTTTTGATCCGCTTTGATAGTCCTTTACTCCATATGGACTAATTTTTAGTTGTTTAGCCACATTGGCAGCGCTTTTATCGCCTAATCCATGATAGAGTAACAACTTACTAAAGTAACCATAGACTAAAGCCACTGTAACAACAAAAGGGTTGTTTTTAGGGTTCTGTGCAAAGTACTCTACAATTGTAAAGGCTCTTAAGGCATCCTTTTGAACAATTGCCTTAATTAATTCGAAGTTATTGTAATCTTTACTAATACCTATATTTTGCTCAATTACCCCAGGACTAATAACGCTTTGTTTAGGTAAAACAAGCATTAGCTTATTTAATTCATTATTAATTTTGGATAAATCCGTTCCTAAAAACTCTATCAACATAGCACTTGCTTTTGGCTCTATGGTATAACCTTTACTCTGAACTTGTTTAACTAACCAAGGTTCTATTTGATATTCACGTAACTTCTTACTATCGTAAATCACCCCAACTTGTTCAATTGCTTTGTAAACCTTTTTACGTTTATCAACCACTTTGTACTTATAGCATAAAACTAACACTGTGGATGGCTGTGGGTTTTTAGCATAACTTTCCAATTGTTCGAAGTTACGGGCTAAATCCTGGGCTTCTTTAACAATGATAACCTGTTTATCTGCCATTAATGGAAATCTCTTGGCATTGGAGATGATATCCTGCACTTGTACATCACGCCCATATAGAACCATTTGATTGAAGCCTTGTTCCTCGGGTGTTAAAACATTATTTTGAATATAATCAGCTATTCTATCTATATAATAAGGCTCTTCTCCCATTAGCAGGTAAATAGGTGCTGCATTATTGTTTTTAATTTCTTTAATTATCTGCTTGATTTGTTCCAAAATAAAACCTTTATTTTTTTAATTGCTGTATCCACAAAGAAAAAATATCTTTGCTATATGCAAAAGTTAAATTATCCCGTATTTGAATTTCGTTTCAAAAATAGTGAAAATAAGCTATCTATTTTTGATGTAATTCGTAAAAAGTTTGTTTTACTTACCCCTGAGGAGTGGGTAAGACAGCATGTGATACACGAATTATTGTATATCAAGAATTATCCTGAATCTTTAATTAGCGTTGAAAGAGTTGTTAAAATCAACTCTATGAATAAAAGATATGATGTATTGGTTTTTCGTCCCAATGGGCAGATAGAAATTTTAATTGAATGCAAAGCACCCTCTATTAAGATTGACCAACAAACCTTCGATCAAATTGCCAGATACAACTTTGAACTTAGATCTACCTTTCTATACATTACCAATGGCCTTAATCATTACTTTTGCCAAATGGACTACCAAAATAAGAGCTATGTCTTTTTAAAAGACTATCCACATTACAAAGCATTTAAGCAAGAATAAAATTATGAAGAAAATAGCCGTTGTCATTTTAAATTATAATGGACAAGCATTATTAGAGGAATTTTTACCTTCAGTAACTACTTATTCCCACTCAGCCAATATCTATGTAATTGACAATAACTCTAGCGATAATTCAGTTTCTTTTATACAAGCAAATTATCCTAGGGTTAGAATCATTGAAAATACGCAAAACTTTGGCTTCGCCCAAGGCTATAATGTGGGCTTACAAACCATAGAAGAACCTTACCTTGCTTTGGTAAATTCTGATATAAAAGTAACACCAAATTGGCTAGATCCAATCTTAGAGCTTTTTGAAAAAGATCCCCTAACGGCAATTATTCAACCTAAGATACTAGATCTAAAAAACCCTAATTACTTTGAGTACGCTGGGGCTGGTGGAGGATTCCTTGATAAATATGGCTTTCCTTATACAAGAGGTAGGATATTTAACACTATAGAAAAAGACAATGGACAATACAATGACACTACCCCTATATTCTGGGCAAGTGGAGCCTGCTTTTTTATTAGAAATAGTGTTTTTAGACAATTAAAAGGTTTCGATAATGACTTTTTTGCACACCAAGAAGAAATAGACCTATGTTGGAGAGCCACAATATTGGGGCATAAAACCCAATATTGTGGATTATCCACAGTCTTTCACCTTGGAGGAGCTACTTTAAATTACTTAAATCCTAAAAAAACTTATTTAAACTTCAGAAACTCCTTATTAATGCTCTATAAGAACTTACCATCCAGAGGTAAAACTAGGATTATTTTCACTCGTCTTTGTTTAGATGGAATAGCTGGTATACGCTTTGTTCTACAAGGAAAACCCAAGCATTGTTGGGCCATAGTACGCTCACACTTTGCATTTTACAAAAGAATCCCTGCTTTCAAAGCAAAACTAAACCCCAATAACTTTACCCCTTACTATAAATGCAATTCTATAGTATATAGCTACTTTATAAAGGGACAAAGGCACTATAACGATATTTAACAATAATTTTTTCTAAAATATTGTTACAATTGCACGCTATTTGATATATTTGATTCGAAATTCAATCATTATAATTATGAAAAAAGTAGTTTTAGGACTATCTGTCCTTGCATTAGTACTTACTTCTTGTGGAACGAAACAAAAAATCGCTGATTTAGAAACAAGAAATCAGGAGATACAAGATCTATTAAACACTTGTACAATTAAATTAAATTCAACTTTAGCTGAAAAACAAGCTTTAGCTAGTCAAGTTGATTATTTAAAACAAAATACTTCTGATTTAATTAGCAACGTTGGTAACTTAACAATGTTATCTTCTAAAGGAGCTGAGAACTTAGAGAAATCCCTAGAAAGTTTAAAAGAAAAAGATTTAAAAATCTCTCGTCTTCAAGACGCTATCACTAAAAAAGACTCTGTTACATTAGCTCTTGTGAAAAGTCTGAAAAAAGAAGTTGGATTTGACGATCCAGACATCCAAGTAAATGTAGAAAAAGGAGTGGTATACATTTCTATTGCTGATAAATTATTATTCAAAACTGCAGGTTACGAGGTTAGTGACCAAGCTAAGAGAGTTTTAGCTAAAGTTGCTAAAGTTGCTCAAAGCAAACCAGACTTTGAAGTAATGGTAGAAGGCCATACAGATAATGTTTCTATTAAAAATGCCATGATGAGAAACAACTGGGATTTAAGTGTTAAACGTGCATCTTCTATTGTTTCTGTATTGCAAAACGATTTTGGAATTGCACCAGAGCGTTTAGTTGCTGCAGGACGTGGAGAATACCAACCACTTGTACCTAACGATACAGCTGCTGATAGATCAATCAACAGAAGAACTCGTATTGTTTTATTACCAAAAATCGATCAATTCTACGATATGATCGAAAAAGAAATGAAAGAACTTGCTAAACAATAAAGATTAGCAAAATCTAATATGCAGCCAGATCCATTAGGGTCTGGCTTTTTTTATTAGAAAAAACTGCTATTTCACCAATTACTCTAGCTTAATTTTATTTTTTTGCGTATTTTAGAAAGAAAAATATGAGCAGTATCGATTCTACATTTAACGATTTTGATTTCATAGGTGACATCCACGGACATAGTAATGATTTAAAGATGTTACTAGAGCAATTAGGCTATCAAAACAAAGATGGATTCTACCAACATCCTACCAGAAAAGCTTTTTTTTTAGGTGACTATATCGACCGAGGCATCAATGTGGTGGAAGTTCTACATATTGTAAAAGCGATGGTAGACAATCACCAAGCCATAGCCTTAATGGGTAATCATGAATACAATGCTATTTGTTATAATACAAAAGACACCCATGGTCATTACTTAAGGGAACACAATAAAAAGAACTTTAATCAACATGCCGTTACTATGGCAGCCTTTATGGCAGATCCTCTAAGCTATAAGAACTACATAGATTGGTTTACTACCCTACCTCTATTTTACGAAAATGATCATTTTCGCGCCGTGCATGCTTGTTGGGATCCCCAAAGTATAGATTGTTTGAAACAATACACCACAAATGGAGTACTTCCCTTAGATAAATATCCTTCGACCAAACAAAAGGACACTACTTTATATCAAAGCCTAGAAACAGTACTCAAAGGAATTGAGCTAAAACTTCCTAAAGGACAAATATTCTATGACAAAGATAGAGTAATACGTTCGGCTTTTAGAATAAGCTGGTGGAAAGCTCCTGAAGTAGCCACCTACAAAGAGTTAAGCGCTGTAAAAGATTATCCTTTGCCAGATACTGCTTTAGACATAAATCAAATTATGTTTTATAGCCCACAAGACAAACCTGTGTTCTTTGGTCACTATTGGATGCGCAGCGAAAATGGAGAAACTCCCAAAATACTACAAACCAATGTGGCCTGTTTAGATTTTAGCGTTGCTAGCGATGGCATACTGGTTGGGTATCGCTATAATGGCGAACAAAAGCTTAGTTCTCTAAAATTATATTACACCACTTAACAAACATATTTCAAGCATCTAGATTAAATAGAGTTTACAACAAGCTCTATTTTTTGTTCTAGCTGCACTAAAATACCATAGATACCCTATATTATAATAATAACCTACACTTAAAACACCCTTTTACTGGTAAGTAAATAGTCCTATAAACCTTAAGAGATAACTTTAGTTTGTTAATTCCTTAATACAGTGGCATTATCTTTGGAATAACTATTGAACTATATGTAATAAAATATTATGATACAATTTCAATCCAACCTAAGTTACTACATCAATCTAACAAGTCAGAATCAAGCTTCGAATTCTCTTATGCTCCAAATTCTGGAATACTTAACCACACAAGATGCCACCCGTCTTGGTTTTTATGCTTTATTGGAGAACAATCATATCTATGATACCACTAGTATTAAGAAGAATTTGCTTGATACTTACTCTACCCTTAAAAGTAACATACAACACCAGCAAGACTCTATCTCTAGTGATCAATTACACGACTTGAGTCTAATTAGGAATCTATGGCAAATAGATAATTCCTCTCTTGCTAGACCTATATAAAACACCAACTTGAATTAACTAGGTCTTTTCTATGGAATGTAACCATAGAGCAAAAAGTATTTATTTTTTTTAATAGATACTTCACTGCAATTCAAATTGCGATTCTTTATTAGATCAAAGAAAAACTATCCAATAAGATGCTTCTTATTGTTTTAGATAAGATATAAAATAAAAATAGCCTTAAAGACACTTCTACTAAAAGAATCTTTAAGGCTATTTGTGGTTTAACCACATAACCAAAGTTGTTGCTTTTTGGCATAAATAGTTCTTTAGGCTAAAACAAAACATCTTTACTTTTTAAGAGTCAACATAGAGCTCTAATACATTTTACGCTCTCTATGGATTCGTATTTACTTAGGCCTTAAACACAAAGGCTTTTCCCACTATAACAGGGTAGTCTTAAGACCTGGTTGTCTTAAACAAAAGCTTAAGTCTTCTTCATTATCACATACGCAATAAAGTCGCAACACATGACCATCAATTTTCTTAAAAATAGCCTTTATACTCTTTGGCAATATCGAGCAGCATTTCGATGCACTTTGCTCTGCGAATTTGGGGTCTATATCAATACTAAGTAGTACTACAAATTCATTTGTTTTTAGCTCTATGGGTAACTTCATAATTGTTTATTGTTTATCATTTATGATTACAATTTATAAAATAAAACACATTTTACAAGTATTTATTGAGTTTTTTTCTAATTCACACTGATAAAACAACAAAAACCATTGGTTATATTTATCTATTCAGATCTCTATTTTGCCTCTTAAATTTGTGATATACCATTTTTTAGGCTAATTTTTTATAAAACAGTAATTATAGAGGAAATTATTGATAATATTTTAATATTTTTTTGGGAAATTATTTTTATACATTTGTCTTATAATTATTCAAAGTAAGCATAAATAACAATTAGAAAATGCAAAACATTCCTAGTGTTGACTTACGTGATTTCCTATCGGATGACCCGGTACGTAAACAAAAGTTTGTAAATGAAATCGGAAAAGCCTACGAAGAAATTGGATTCGTAGCATTAAAAGGACACTTTTTAGATGACCAACTAGTGGAAAATCTATACAAAGAGGTTCAAAACTTTTTTCAATTACCATTAGAGGTAAAAGAGAAATATGAAATACCTGGTATTGGAGGACAAAGAGGGTATGTTTCTTTTGGTAAAGAACATGCTAAAGGCCGAAAAGAAGGGGATTTAAAAGAATTTTGGCATTTCGGACAGTACGTTGAAGGAGATGATACTTTATTAGAAGCTTATCCAAAAAACGTAACTGTAAATGAATTAGCTAACTTCAACCCAGTAGGTGAACAAACTTACAAAATGTTGGAAAAAACTGGAGTTTATGTATTAAGAGCTTTAGCTATTTACTTAGACTTAGGAGAATTTTATTTTGATCCGTATCTAAAAAACGGAAACAGTATCTTACGTCCAATTCACTACCCTCCTATCACAGGTGAACCTAAAGCTGCAGTTCGTGCTGCTGCCCACGGAGATATAAACCTTATTACTCTATTAATGGGTGCTCAAGGTAAAGGACTACAAGTACAAAATCACCAAGGACAATGGATTGACGCTATTGCACAAGATGATGAGTTAGTTATAAACGTTGGAGATATGTTATCTAGACACTCTAACAATAGACTAAAATCTACGATTCACCAAGTTGTAAATCCTCCAAGAGAATTATGGGGTACTTCTCGTTACTCTATTCCTTTTTTCATGCATCCTATATCTTCGATGCCTTTGAATTGCTTACCTAATTGTATAGATGAGCAAAATCCAAAACTATATGAAGATATTACCGCTGGAGAATTCTTACACCAAAGATTAGTAGAGCTAGGATTAATTAAAGAATAATACTTCTTTTTTAAGATATTTACTACCAACAAGGGATCCAAAGAAATATTGGATCCCTTGTTTTTTTGATCAATAGAAAGATAATTTCTTCTTTTATATTGCCATACAAAATTTGTATATTTGAGGATTATATCACCCTGTCTCCAGGATATATTTGACAATAATTACTATGAGTAAAAAAAAACTTGGGCTAGAAGATCTAGGAGGATTTGTATTTTCAACCAATGAAGATTTCGAGTTTGACTCTGTAGAGGTTCAACAAACTCTAGCCACTAAAGACCAACGACTAGAAGCACATTTAGACAAAAAAAATAGAGCTGGAAAAATAGCTACTATTATTAAAGGTTATCAAGGAACCCCTGAGGATTTAAAAGACTTAGCTAAACAACTAAAGACCCTATGTGGGGTTGGAGGAAGTGTAAAGGATCAGCAAATAATCATCCAGGGAAACTTTAGAGACAAAATCATGGAATTTTTAACAAAAAAAGGCTACAAAGTAAAACGTGTAGGCGCATAAAAATAATTAATATGGAAATAAAATCATCCGAATTAATTCTGAATCCAGATGGAAGTATCTACCATTTGAATCTTAAACCAGAAAACATTGCTAAGGACATTATATTTGTCGGAGACCAAGACCGAGTAGATCGCATCTCTGATCATTTTGATACTATTGAATTTAAAACTCAAAAAAGAGAATTTAAAACCCATACTGGAACCTACAAAGGCAAACGTTTAAGCGTTATCTCTACAGGTATTGGTCCAGATAATATTGACATTGTTATCAATGAAATTGATGCCTTATTTAATATTGACTTTACCACTAGAAGTATAAAAGAAACACTAACAAGTGTAAATATTGTTAGAATTGGAACCTCGGGTTCTCTACAAAAAGATATTCCAGTGAATAGTTTTGTTTTATCTAAAGCAGGCTTAGGTTTAGATAACCTTATGCGTTCATATGTAATTGATCAAGTAGAAGAAAAACAAATCTTAGAGGCTTTCCTTAAGCATACTACTTGGGATTTGAAAAAAGGTACACCTTATTTTATCTCCAATAGTTCTTCTCTACAACAAAAACTTGAAAGTGAGCAAACTCACTTAGGTATCACAGCAACTGCTGGAGGCTTCTACGGACCACAAGGAAGAGTACTTCGTTTAGCTTTACAAGATCCATTGTTAAATAGCAAAATTGACAATTTTAATTTCAATTCACAGCGCATTACCAACTTTGAAATGGAAACATCTGCTATTTATGGCTTATGTAAACTACTGGGACACCATGCTGTATCATTAAATACAATTATTGCCAATAGAGCCGATGGAACATTTTCGCAAGATCCTTATAAAGCAGTAGATCAATTAATCAAGTACACTTTAGATCGCTTGGCTAAATAAAAATAGATTTACTATTAAAACCTAAACCTCTAAATCATTTAGATAAATGATTTAGAGGTTTTTTTTTATAACTACACTCCATATTTTAAGCTAGCCATAAAGTATTGCTAACTATATTTTATTTCTACGGCGCTTAATTCAGCTATAAAAAAGCTATATTGTTAGCTTAAAAACAGTCTAAAAGCAGATTTTTAATAAGATTTGACACAAATAATATTTGTACATTATATCTTTGATAGCATTATATAAAAAAATACTATGCTTACATATAATTTTAAATAAGTAATTTAAAGTAAAATAACACATTATTAAATATTTATCTTAAATACTATATTTTATCACATAATTACTGTCAATCTGTTTTTTATTGATGACATATTAATATATATAACTATATTTAGGTGCTTAAAATTTTTATTTGAAATGATACAAGAACATACAGATGTGACAAGAATAAAATATGCCCCATATTTAGAGCGTATTATTACAGCTGAGCAAGCAGCAAACATGATTCATGACAAAGCTGTAGTTGGAGCCAGTGGTTTTACAAGAGCTGGGGATAGTAAATCTGTTTTACCTGCTTTTGCTGACAGGGCAGCAAACGAAAATGTTGCTATAACTCTTATAACAGGTGCATCATTAGGTCAAACAACCGATGCGGACTTAGCTGCTAATAACGCACTAATTAGAAGAATGCCATTCCAGGCAGACTCTATAATGAGACACTCAATAAATAATGGCGCTATAAAATATGTAGACCAACATTTAAGTGAGACAATCGAGCAATTACAAGAAGGACATATTGCACAAGTAGAAATTGCTATTATTGAGGCTACTTATATTGATGAGCAAGGTTTTATAATCCCTACAACTTCTATTGGAAACTCTGCTTATTTTGCCAGTGTGGCACAAAAAATAATAATCGAGATCAATACAGCTATGCCTTTGAATATTGAAGGTATACACGATAACTCAGTTCCTAACAAGCATCCTAACAGAAAATCTATTGAAATTTTAGATGTAAAGGACCGTGTTGGAGAAACTTTCATTCGAATAGATCCTAGTAAAGTCGTGGGTGTAGTTTTTACAGACATCTTAGACTCTCCTGCTTTATTACCAGAACCAGATACAAAAACCCAAGCAATATCTCAGCATTTACTTAAGTTTTTCGAACAAGAAGTAAAGAAAGGAAATATGGACTACTCTTTATTGCCACTACAAGCGGGGATTGGGAAAGTTGCAAACGCGGTATTAACTGGATTCATCGATGGTCCTTTTGAGAACCTGACTATGTATTCTGAAGTACTTCAAGATAGTACTTTTGACTTGATTGATGCAGGAAAAATGACTTTCGCTTCAGGATCCTCTATTACCGTTACCCAAGAGTGGTATGATAAACTAATCAAGAACTTAGACAAATATAAAGAACACCTAGTACTTCGTCCACAAAATGTATCTAATGCACCGGAGGTTATTAGAAGATTAGGACTAATTGCAATTAATACAGCTATAGAATTCGATATCTACGGTAATGTTAACTCTACACATATTAGTGGAACTAAGATGATGAATGGAATTGGTGGTTCAGGTGACTTCGCTAGAAATGCTTATTTAAGTATTTTCGTTACACAATCTGCTTCTAAAGAGAATAAGATCTCTCACGTATTGCCAATGGTATCTCATGTTGATCACACAGAACACGATGTAGATATCTTAGTAACAGACCAAGGTTTGGCTGATTTAAGAGGCTTATCTCCTCGTGAGCGTGCTGAGGTTATAATTGAGAATTGCGTACACCCTGAATATAGATCAGAAATTAGAGATTACTATGAAAGAGCTAAGCAAATCGGAGGTCATACTCCTCATATTTTAGAAGAAGCTTTCACTTTTCATACAAGATTTAAAAACACTGGGTCTATGAAAGCTCAAGAATAATAAAATACAAGCAAAAATATTTTATTTATATACGCATTGAATAATGTGGTAAAAATTGGTTATCCTTTTTTTACCACATTTTTTTTTAAATAAATTACACCGTATCAATTGTCTTAATAAATTCGCTAAAAGCAAATAATTGCAATAATCAAGCCAAGAGATTTAAAATCATTAATTGCAGTAGTGTTTTACAAAGACAAAATTGCTTTGCAGACAATCTTATAAAAACTCGGCTTTTACTGTAGGCTTTTTAGTATATTAGCTACACAATGATAATTACTAAAAAATGACAAAAGTACAAATAGTCGGAGTACCTGAACACTTTAACCTTCCTTGGTTAATGTGTATAGATAATGGTGAATTCGCACAAAAAGGTATTGATTTAACTTGGAAAGATATTCCACAGGGCACTGGAAAGATGTGTCAAATGCTCAGAGAAAATCAAACTGACTTAGCTATTATCCTCTCCGAGGGAATCCTAAAAGATATCAGTCATGGAAACTCTAGTGTTATTATTCAACAATACATTAGTAGTCCGCTTATTTGGGCAATACATGTTGCTTACAACTCAGATTTACAAAACATAGAAGACTTACAAGACAAGGTAATAGCTATAAGTAGATATGGTTCAGGCTCTCACCTAATGGCCATTGTGCATGCTAAAGAAATGGGATGGGATATTGAGTCATTAAAATTTCTAGTAGTAGATACCATCGATGGAGCAATAGCTGCATTACAAAGCGGATTGGCACATTACTTTTTATGGGAGAAATTTATGACCCAACCTATTGTGGATAAAAAAATATTTCGTAGAATTGGACAATGTCCTACCCCTTGGCCCTCTTTTTTGATTGTTGGTAACAAAGAATTTGTCCACAAGAATCCTGAATTAATACAAGACATTCTAGAGGTAATTAACTCTACATCTCAAGAGTTTAAATTTATTCCCAGCATAGATAAAACATTAGCTGAAAAATACCAACAAAAATTACAAGACATTCAACAATGGCTAACCCTAACGAGTTGGTCACAAGATCAATTAAGTCAAGAACACTTTGATTTAATCCAAACTCAAATGAAAGAGCTTGGACAAATCAAAGATCCTTTAATTTATAAACAAACTGTTCTATAAAACCTCTTGCTTATTTAAGTAGGATAACTCATGCAAAAGGGCAAATTAAAACAAGTAAAAACATGGTACAAAAGCCTGAGGATCCCAAATCCTTGGGCTAATGGTATTATTTTAGTTTTGAATATACTTATAGCAATTCCCCTATTTATCTTATTACACCAAAATATAGTTGATCCACAATGGCCATGGCATTTAGACCGAGTACTGATATGCCTGGGATTAGTCCTTATTTTACAACTCATTTTACGCTTATTTAAACCTATCTTATTTCCAATATTAATCTTCTACTTGCTTATTTTCTCCTGGGCTAGTTTATTTGGAGGATATGGTTTCTCACAAGTAAGTCAGGAATATAGACTTATGATTTACAACATGATGCAAAGTAGTACTCCCCAGGATATTATTATTAATAAGTTACTTCCATTCCCTAATAAGAATTTAATTACCAAAGCGATAGAATACGATAAACCCCAGGTAAGAAACTTTGCCTTATTAACCACTACTAAGCACTTCACTAAAACCCCTTCTTTTTCTAAGAATAGACAACTTATCCAAAGTTTCGCTATTTTCAAAGAAATACGCACACGTTGGAATTATGTCAATGATCCAAAAGGCAGAGAATACATTGCAACGGCTTCCGAATCTTTAGAGCATTTCTCTGGAGATTGCGAAGATTACTCTGTATTAATGGCAGCTAGTTTAAAAGCCATTGGAGCAAGTGTGCGTTTAATTCACACCAAAGGTCATATGTACCCAGAACTATTAATTAAAAATACTCAAGAACTCGAAGCGGCTATTTATTTAATTAAAGAAGAGCTATTTAAAAACCAGAGTCACAATAAAGAGTTGTTTTATCACTTAGATGATAGAGGCCAAATTTGGCTTAATTTAGATTATACCGCTACTTATCCAGGAGGTCCTTTTATGTCTGAAGAAATTCTAGGACAGCTAACTATTTATTAATCTTGTGTTTTTTACTGTAAAACAAACAGGCTTGTAAGTAGTTAAAAAGAACTTTTTTATAGAGGATTTTTTTACATTCAAAGAAATTAACATTTGCGCATACTACCCTATTTCAGTAGCTTTAATACCTATTTGATAATTTTAAAAGCTTTTATTTAGCATAGTTGAGTAAAAGGTAGTGATTTTTTACATATATTTGTGTTAACTATCAAAGACCGCCAAGTTTTTAATTAAAAGAAAAAGATTTTTCATGAGAAAAAGATTCATTTTATTTGGCACGACGGTCCTTTTAATGGCATGTAATGCTAATCATAATTTTCAAATCAGTGGAAATATCCAAGGAGTTGAGCCCAACACTATTGTCTATCTTGAAAAGTTAGACCCCTTCACAAATGATATTATAAAAATAGATTCTACGGCTGTAAATGCCAAGGGCTATTTTGAATTTAAAGGCGATGTCCAAACAGTGGACATGGCTTATATTTCTGTAAAACACCGCGTTCATAAAGCGCCTTTTTTTATGGAACCAGGTCAGATTGTACTACAATACGATTTAAACTCCAATGAACAACCTACTGCTACCGGAAGTATATCTAATGACCAATATTTAGAATACAACCAAAATGTTGAGTCTCTAAGGCAAAAATTAACCCACTACAGAGACTCCACAATGCAAGCACATCAAGAGGCTACCAAGAATAATGACCTTGCAAAGGTTAAGGATCTAGAGGATAGATTTAAAAGTATTTCTCAAGACATTACCGACTATATTGATAACTATCCAAAACAGAACCCTAATTCTATAGTCAATTTAATTACTTTATATCAAAGTACTAAGAGTCCTTCTACTACAAAAGAACAATTTCTAGAAAAATGGGAACTAGTTAGTCCTGAATTACAGACTACACCTATTGCTCAAAAAGTTGATTTACACATTCAAGGTGTACCTACTTATCAAAATAAAATTGGACAAAAGGCTCCAGATTTTGAAGCATTAACACCACAAGGAACTACCCTATCTTTAAAGCAAGCCTTAGGCAAGGTAACTATTGTAGACTTTTGGGCTGCTTGGTGTGCACCTTGCAGACTAGAGAATCCTAATTTAGTTGCCATCTATAACGATTATCATTCCAAAGGACTCAATATTCTTGGTGTGTCCTTAGACAAGGATAAAGACAAATGGCTAGATGCCATAAAGCAAGATAAGCTTCCCTGGTATCAAATATCTAATCTAATGTACTTTAAAGATCCAATAGCAAAACTCTATGGCATAACATCCATTCCTGCGACATATATTTTGGATCAAAATGGAACTATTATAGCTAAAGACCTTAAAGGTGAAGAGCTGCGTAAAAAAATTGCAGAGTTATTAGATTAAATTCCCACCATTGATACTAACATTCAAAAGAGCTCTACTTCTAAGAGCTCTTTTTTGTATTTTACTATTTGATGCCACTGGTAAGTCACTAGTATTTTTGCTCTACAGTTATTGTTTTTCACTAGATATAGCTCAAGAAAAAATCAAAGTAAACATTTTCACTTTGTCTTGTATAATTTCTATGGAAATTAAATTTTAATTACATTAGTAGTTTAAAACAAACCCAATGAATACCATAAAAACATCTGCAATAACCCTATTGGTTTTATTGTTATTTTTCCAAAGCTACAGTCAAGAATATCAAATACAAGGTCAGATAAGTGGTAATATCCCTGAGGGAACTACTTTATATTTACAAGTGCTCGATAAAAATTCTAACACATTTATTTCTATTGATTCTACCTTAAGTAAAGACAATCATTTCACCTTTCAAGGCCAAACCAAAGCTAAATCACTAAGTAGTATTACCCTTGAAGAACAACAACATATCTTTGTATTACAAAAAGGTAAAATACAAGCAAACATTGAAATCAATAAGGATAATCAAAGTATGTTTTACGGTAGTCAAGAGAACCAACAAATCAGTACTTTTCTTTCAAAACTAAAACAACAAACCAACGATATACAACAATACAGAAAAGAAAATGCAATTGTTTTTGAGAAAGCAGTAGATCAACAAGATTATCGCAGCATTGATTCCATACAATCTGATTTCGCTTTGACTTGGAACACCTATGTAAGAGATCTTCAAGACACCATCGATCAGCAAATAATACAAGACCCCAACAGCATAACTAGTGCTTTCTTAGTTTATCAGCAATTAAATAGTGGACATATGGAAAAGCAAAAGGCTTTATCGATCTACAAAAACTTTTCTAAAGAAATAAAAAACAGCAATATTGGTGAGTTGATTTTTGCTTTAACCCAGCAACCTGCAAGTGTATTACAGCTAGGGGAATTACCCATTACTTTAATAGATCAATCCGTTTTTGAGTTTCAACAAAACGATAAAGACTTAATTCTAATTCATCTCTGGGCATCTTGGTGCCAAAGCTGTAGTGAACAGCTGCATGTCTTAGAGGATTTCTACACTAAAAATTCTCAAAATAATATTAAGATTATTTCTATTAATATAGATATGAATCCAGAAGAATTACAACAATACCTACAAGAACATAATATGCCTTGGTCTCACGCAATATCTACCCCGGCTATTATGGATTTCTTTGCAACCAAAAGTATCCCAACTCTTTATGCCTTTGATAAAAAAGGACAACTAATTCAAACCAATCACCTACAACAGCAAAGCATGGAGCTTTTACAGGGTGAATTAAGCCATAAATAACATATAAACTACTTTATAAAAAATATTTTTTCAATTCTTATCAATTAATAGTGTAACATTATCACCGATCAAGCGTCATATACCACATGAATCCAGCATTAGAAAAAGAGTTTGTAGAACAATTGGATAAAAATCAAAATATTATCCATAAGATTTGTCGTTTGTATACCCAAGATACATCCGGGCACAAGGATCTTTTCCAAGAGATTTCTATACAACTCTGGCATGCTTACCCTAAATTCAGAGGGGATGCAAAATTTTCTACTTGGGCCTACCGAGTTGGGCTAAATACAGCTATTTCTCTTTACCGAAAATCTACCAGGGAAATAAAGACTTCCGATATAGAGCTCGGTCTTTACAAGTTTGAATACCAACAATACGACGACCAAGAGGAAGAGCAATTAAAAAGTATGTATAAGGCTATTGCTGAGTTAAATGATATTGACAAGGCTTTAATTTTCTTGTATTTAGAGGATAAAAATTATCAAGAAATTGGAGAAACACTAGGTATTAGTCAAATTAATGCTAGAGTAAAAATGAATAGAATTAAAAGCAAGTTGAAAAAATTATTAAATCCATAAAAAGGGGTATATGAAGGAGTTAGATTTACTAAAAAAGCATTGGAATCAACAAAAAGATTTCCCTAAATTATCGGCCGAAGAAATTACAAAAATGATACATAAGAAATCCTCTTCTATTGTAAAATGGATTCTATTTATTAGTATCATTGAGTTCCTATTACTCAACATTTTGGGCTATTTCTCATGGAAACAAGAAGATTATAGCCAGATTGAGAGTAAAACAGTTTTATGGATACTAAGTAATATAGACCTTATCTCTGGTATAATATCCCTTGTATTTATTGGGGTATTTTACTCAAACTATAGAAAAATATCTACCTCTTGCTCTACCACAGAGCTAATGAAGCAAATTATTAAAACCAAAAAAACAGTAAACTACTATATTTATATAACTATAGTTTTAACCTGTGTTTTCTTTTTAATTATCATGCAGCAAACCCTAGGTAGTAAAGCCTATACGGACTCTAGATACTTAATAGGAATCGGAGTTACTTTACTTACTTTAGCTATTTTCGTTGCCTTTATTTGGTTATACTATAGACTCATTTACGGTTTATTAATTAAAAAGTTAATGAAAAACTATAAAGAATTACAAAAAGTCGATCTATAAGTTTAAACATCTGAGCAAATTGGCGTAAATTGTGCCTATATCTATTTTATACAATGACCATCACACAATTAATATATGCTATTGCTGTAGCAGAGCATAAGAACTTCACTCTTGCTGCAGAAAAAACATTTGTAACTCAGCCAACTTTAAGTATGCAAATACAAAAATTAGAGGAAGAGTTAGGAGTACTTATATTCGATAGAAGTATCAAACCAATCCAGTTAACTGCTATTGGAGAAATAATCATCAAACAAGCTAAAACTATTGTAAGTGAATCCGATAGAATTAAAGATTTAATCGATCAAGAGAAAGGCTTTGTAGGAGGAGTTTTTAAATTGGGTATAATTCCTACTGTTGGTCCTACTTTATTACCTATGTTTTTAAAGACCTTTTTGAATAAGTACCCTAAGGTGAATTTAATAATAGAGGAATATACCACACAGGAAATTCTAATAAAGCTAAGAAATGGTCACTTAGATGCTGCCATTGTAGCTACACCTTTACAAGAAAATGACATTGTAGAGAAAGTATTGTTTTACGAACCTTTTGTGGGTTATATTCCAAAGGAATTTAATAATTTTTCCAAGGAAATTACACCAGAAGAACTGGATTTAAAAAACTTATTGCTTCTACAAGAAGGACACTGTTTTAGAGATGGTATAATCAATATTTGTAGTACTTCGTTGGAAAAACCTGCTAGACACTTTACTTTGGAGAGCGGTAGTTTTGAAACGCTAATTAATCTATCCAAAGAAGGATTGGGCTATACCCTACTTCCTTATTTACATACCCTTGGCCTGCCAAGAGAAGATGCTGGTAACTTAGTTTCTTTCAAAGATCCTAAACCAGCTAGAGAAATTAGTTTAATACATACAAAAGATGAATTAAAACTACAAATTGTAGAGGCTCTCTACCAGGTTATATTAAGTATAATCAAAGGAGCTATAGTCTTTGGAGACGTTAAGATTATATCGCCTAAAAAAAAGTAAATTAGAAAATAATACTCTTATATATCAAAAGAGCTATCCTGGGCAATTATGCCTTAAGATAGCTCTTTTTTTAACATAAAATTCTGCTATAAATAAACCTAAAAATAGTATTATATTTTAATAATTGGCTATTAGCTAAAGAAAATAGGGTATTTAGTATGCTAAATTTTCGTATATTCGTTGTATTGGCAAAATACTTAAGCCAACCATACTATTGAACCAAAAATATAAAATATGATCAATAACAAAAA
>CANROJ010000032.1 GCA_947632215.1 uncultured Flavobacterium sp.
ATACCTAGTAGTCTAACTTTACCACCTTCTTTTGGGATTTCTACTCTATAAGGGGCTTTAGGTTTATATTTTTGCGTTTTCTAGCGATTCTAGAAGTGATTCTCTGTTTTCACGTAACCACACTAGCAAATTTTCTGTGGATAACTTGTCTACTCCATAGCTACCTTTATTTGCTTTGACCCTTTTATAGGCTAAGTTTAAATTATGGTTACTAAGGATTTGTGTAAATAGGTTTTCCGTACCTAATTGTACTTGTGTGAGGTTGTTTTCTCTTATCCCAATAAAGGTCTGCACTCCTTGGTAGCTTTTGGGTTCCACCCTATCCTTTCCTAGGTAGTTATCCGTATAATTCGATATTTTCTGCACTGGTTCCTTCAATAGGTAACATTCATTTACTACTCACTTAATTAAGTTCAGTCCTTCAATATTTCGTGAGTCCTCTTACTATCTATGTAAGCTCATATCCATATCCATATCTACTATGACTTCTGCTGACTCCTTATAGCAATTGTTATCCATAGTTCTGTAATGTTAACTTTCCTATGTCTATAAGGCCTCCCTAGGTAAGAGTAATAACTTTCCCTTGATCTACCTGCTGTATCTACCTTGACATCTTCGTACATTTTTGGACTTCAGTTTGCCATGCAACCTTATCCGATGTCTTAAGCCTTATATATAGTTTCTGCTTGTCAGGCCAAAGGTTTGCCTAGCGCTTCCTTCAGATTCTACCTCACGATGGACTCCCTTGCATTAGGCTAACACTTCCAACTGTAAAGGCGTGTGCGGGACTTTCATCCTATAGTTATTACCCATGCTGGGCACACAAAAAGAGGGCTGTCTTCAATTGTAAGACAGCCCCCTAAATAAACTAACTATTTTAACAAAACTCTATTAATATCTTTTTTAATGAGATCCTAATATTTAAATTAATTACCGTACAATTTTTGATTAATATCATCGATTTTCATATCTACAGATATTAAACCAGAACCTGCTAGATACCATATTTGACCAGGAACTATAAAAACTTTCCCATTTTTATATGCCTCTGTGTTACGAATATCATCTGTTAAAACTTCCTCGACAGTTTTAGTCTCTCCGTTTATTGCAGTTGCTCTATCTATAATAAATAAGTAATCTGGATTAATTTGGCTTAATGCCATTGGAGCTGGACGACTTCCTTTTTGCGCTGATGCAGATTTTTCTGATTCCAGATAAGCTGGTTTAATATCTAGTGCATCATGTACAAAACCAAAACGAGCACCAGGTCCATGAGGCATAAAACGATTTCCTACATGTAAAACTGTAACTGCTTTGTTTGGATCTTTAGCACTTTTAGCTTGTACTGATTCAGCTTTATCTTTTAAAGCTTTTAGTTTTACTTTTGCCTGATCTTCTTTTCCATATAAAGAAGCAACCTCAAGTACATTTTGTTCTAAACTACTCCAAAAATCATTATTATCCACGTTGAATACAACAGTTGGAGCTATACTAGACAAAGAGTCAATATAAGCATTTTGTCTACCTGCCGAGATAATCAAGTCTGGTTGAAACTCTTGAATTGCTTTAATATCTGGTTGTTTTAATGAACCAAGTTTGGCATACTCACTAGCTTCATATTTCTCTAAGTGTTTAGGTAATGAGTTAGGAACTCCAGCAACTGGAAGGTCTAATTCTTGAAAAGTTTCTAAAACACTCAAATCAAATACTAAGACTTTCTTCGGGTTTTTAAGAACCTCAATCTCCTGCCCTGCATTGTTTAAAGTAACATAATCACTCTTTGATTGAGCATGGGTATTTTGTGTAACAAATAAACCCATAGCAGCAAAAAATGCAACCTTATATAAATTTCTCTTAATACTTAACATTTGTATACTATTTTAATGGATGTATAACAAAAGTCCTCCCACTTTAAAAACAGAAGGACTATTTGCTTAAAAATTCAAAAATTATTTACTCACAGAAGTTAACTTACCAACTCCACTTACAGTTTCTACTTCAACAGTAACCCCTTTGTTTGCTGTTGCAGTTGCTGCGTTAATTTCATAAACTGCAGGTTGATTACCATCTGTTGTACTAATAGCAATATATGCCTTATTATTTTCAGCATAAGGCGTGTTACCGAAACCTGCTATAATATCAGCTGAAGGAATTCCAGATACATAATTTAATGTTTTATTAGAAGCATTAAATACAGCCAATTGATTTGCAACAAAACCAGTTTCTGTTAAGGATTTATCATACATTAACATTAAGAAATAATCCCCACTAATTGGCCAACAACGTAAAAATGATTTTCCACCAGTTAAAGCCTCTAAATCAACATAGTAAGATGAATCAAATTCTTCTGTACCAGCCTTAATACGAACTACACCAGCTGGTTTAGTTGTTTGTTGTAAAGGATTTGCCATAGTTTTAGCATAACTAGGAGAGAAAACATATATATCTCCATTACCAGCAGCCCAAGTAGTTTGGTAATATTGAGATTTGAAACGCCCGGCTGGGTAACTAATCTTATCTGTAGTAATAATCTTTGGATCAGTAAGAGTTTGATCGCTATAAATAGCAACCCAAGCTTGATTTGGATATTGGGTCCATTGTAGTTCTCCTTCAACATAAGAACCACTATTAGTTCCTCCTGATTCTGTTTTTACTAATTCAGGATACTTCACATATTTACCATTATCCGCTTTAACACCGTACTGACTTAATCCCATTGGTACAACACCAGCGAAAATTTTGTTATTACTTTGTGCTAACCCTGCAAGAGTTACAAACTCTCCGTTTCCTAAATAATTTTCTGCTAAAATTGGCTTAGTGTTGATATCAAGTGTTTGACTATTAACATTCAAATACGATATATTAAGACCCTTGGGAAGGAAGCCATTTGTATCTGCATACTCAGTACCTAAATCCCCAGTAGCTGTTGTAATAATATAATCATTATATAGACCATACGAAGTAAAGCGTTTGATTTCATAAGTATAAGGTCTCTCTACTACATTTCCACTATTATCTAAAAAATAAGAAGAGCTAATACCTGCGTTACCTTGATTATAAGCTAAACGATATAAATATTGATCTTTCCAAAAAATCCAATAAGTTCCGCTTTCCGTTACTAAACCGTTATTCACCGCTGAAATAGTACCTGCGTCTAAATTATCTGTCGTTAGTACATAGTTTGCATCACTTACCGCTCCTGAAACAATAAATTTTGATATAACATTTTCACTAGGTTCTTCTGGAGAACTTGATGAATCATCTGAACTACATGATGCTAAAACACTTGAAAGTACAAGAGCACTAGCAAAACCTCTTAATAAAAATTTTCTCATTGTGTATAATTATATATTTGATTGATTATTTATATTTTTCCTAAGCTAATACGCAGCTTACCATAGAAACCTCTACCAGCCTTTTGTAGGCTAAAATTATCGTATAATTTAGCATTTGCAATGTTTGTACATTCCACCGATACATTATACTTTCCTTGGTTAATACTATAAGACAGAGCAATATTGTGTGAAAACTGATTTGGTACAACAAACTTAGATTGGCTACCTAAATTTTCAAAATACAGAGGAAATTTATGCATATAGATATTGTCGTAGCTAATAGTTAACATATTTCCCTTTTTCCCGAAATCTCTGATATAAAAGTTCACATCTGAATTAGCAAATTGATAAGGTATATTTGGCATACGAGCACCATAAGTTACACTTGCTTGACCAGTACCAGTTGAAGCTGTTTTAACATTATCGCGGATATTCATTTGAGTAAAGCTACCTCCTAAACTTAACCAATCTGCAAATGCGTAACGCAAGGTTAAGTTGAATCCTTTGGTTACTACTTTTCCGTGATTAAAATAAGTAGCTCCGCTTTTACCTCCACTTAAGTTTTGTATACGGCGTTGTATATAATCGCTTATGTTTCTATAAATTAAACCTCCTTCAAAGTAAATATTGCTTTGTCCGAAAGATTTATCATAACTTAAATTGAAATTAATATTTTGGCTGTTTTCTGGTTTTAAAGTAATATCTCCCGCTTCTAAATCCTCGTTTCCAAAAATCTCATCGTTAGTTGGTAAACGAATAACCTTTTCATACGAAAGCTTTGCTTGTAGAGATTCCAACAAAAAATAAGTAGCTGCCACTCCATAACCAGGAGAAGTTACCTTTCTGGAGAAACGTTCAACCTGATCTTGATTTACATTGACAGCCATTGGTCCAGAAACCGATTGTTGATAATACTTTCCAAAAACTGTAGCGTTCCATTTCTGATTTGGTTTATACAAATAAGAAAGGCCACTTATGTTTTTAGTTGTTTCTTTATTAAAGATATGAGAAGGAACAACTTTATTAAGCAATGAACGATTAGAACGCTCGAAAGAATTAATAACATGATTAAATGTTACTAAATGCTTATCGCCCATACGGTAATTTGCAGTAAAAGTACTATTGATATTATTATTATTGGATCTAGTCATTTGATAAGACTGCTCCCCAGGTGAACTCATAAGACGCTTGTCACCATGCCAGTTGTATTCGTATCTAGCTGTATCGACATTCGTTAAAACATTTTTATTATAATTTGCAGTTAAAACAACATCTAAACCTTCTAAAAGCAAATCGTTCTTTCTATATTCAAGAGATGGCATAACGGAATAACCCTTATTATACTTACCTCCAAAAACTATCTCTTGTCTTACTCCATTTTGAAGCTCTTTGTACATATTAGAATAAGTAACACCAAGCATAAAACGGTCTGTCCATTTTTTATTTACAAAACCTACTTTAGCCACTATTGCCTCATTGTGGTAAGTATCATGAAAGCGCTTAACACGCTCAATTAAATCATTATTTATTGAACTTGAGGCTCCATCGAAATATCTTACAGGAGTATTTATATAATAATCATTATCCGAATAGTTCTGAAATGCATTAATTTCATATACTAATCCATTTTCAAAAGTTTGTCCAAAATTAACATAGGACTTATGGGTATTAAATGATCCATAGGAATAAGAAGCATCTAAAAACCAACTTTTATTATCTTTTTTTGTTATAATATTTATAACTCCACCTAGTGCATCTGTACCAAAACCAACAGGAATAACTCCCTTATATACTTCAATACGCTCAGCAAAATTAACCGGAATGTTATTCAATCCAAAGGAACCACCAACACCTTCTTGTGGAACACCATCGATAAATACCTTAACTTGCTTACCAGTAAAACCATCAAGCATTAATTGCATATCAGACCCTACACCTCCAGTTTCTCTTAAACGAACCCCAGAAGCTTTATTTAAAACGTGAGCTAAATCTAATGTAGTATTGTGAAAGGATTTAGCATCTAAAGCAACAACATTGTAAGAAGATTCCTTAACTTGTTGTATTGGACTTTTTTTAACTATAACAAGTTCATCTAAAACTGCATTTTTATCTGGAACTAAGTCAAAATTGATTTTCTTTTCATGCGAATGACCTATGTTTATAGTATGTTGCTGGGACTCATAACCAACTGCGCTAATAGAAACATTATAAGTGCCTGGAGAAAGTTTAGTTTCAAAATATCCTTGAGCGTTAGTCTCTAGTGCCTCTACTCTATGCCCCTGAAGAATTACTGATGCAAATTCTATAGGCTGTGCGTTGGACTGAACTAGACCAGAAACACTCACTTTTGTTTGAGCATATACTCCCGCAGCAAATAATAAAAAAGTAAAATAAATAAATTTTGCCTTCATTTAGTTTTAATTTAGACTGTTTTTAAATAACTTTGACAAAAGTAATTTTTATTAAATCTAAATAATAACTAAAAAGGGATTTAAAATATCAAAATTGGGATAAATGAAAGTAAAAATTTTCTTAAAAGAAGTAAATCAAATCTTGCTCAGTAAAAGCATAAAAAACATTTTAGACTTTAATTCAGAATCGCATAGAGTAAACAAGCATATAAGTAACGATTTTGTTATAGGAAATTCAAATATCATTTATACATCTGGTTGTGTTATTATACAAAATGATTATAAGGCAGAAACAACAACAAAACAAATTTACACTGTAAATGAACCCCACATCCAACTATCTCTTTCCATAAATGGAGAACTTACCAATATTAAACAAGACACCGAAGAACTAATTAAAGACAAGCACATACAAGTGAGCTTTAGCCCAAGCACACATCTAGAATTAGAATTACAGCCTTCATTAGATTATAAACACATACACATTTTTATCTCTAAAGAATATTTTCTAGAAACACTCAAGCACGAGGGCTGGACCACTAGCGATCCGCTATATCAACGCGTATTAAAAGATCAATATATATATTATGGGCAAATGCAATACAACTTTAACTATTCTATATTAAATATTATCACCCAAATTATAGCTTCGGATTTTGATAAAACAAATATGCAGTACTGCTTACAAAATAAATTTAGAGAGCTCTTTTTCTATCACCATATTGAATCAACAAAAAAAGACCAAGAACAGCCCAACACGGAACTAAAGTCCTTACATGAGGCGAAAAATTATCTACAACTTAACTATAAGAATCCACCAACAATACAAGAATTATCCAAGAAAATATTTTTAAACGAATTCAAACTTAAAAAAGGCTTTAAAGAACAATTCAATACTACAATACGCCAATTTGTAATAAATGTACGTATGCAAAAAGCCTTAGAATTATTAGATAAGAACATGCTGGTAAATGATATAGCATTCGAATTAGGTTATAAGAGTACTTCACATTTTATAACAAATTTCAAAAAGCATATGGGCTATACCCCAAGCAAAGTGTTCAAAAAATAAATAGCTAGAAACCAAATGTCTTTAGCCCCTATTTTCCCCTAGCAATAAAAAACGCATAGTAGTGAATCTAAGTCCTAATGCTTAGATCTAAAAAACCTACTTTTATATTTCTCATTGTATTGTTTAGTAAGATCTCTAATAATGTTTGATTAATACCTAGATTAACCAAACATAAAGCAGTTAAAAAATACACTCTACCAAGCAAAGGCTTTTGCCAAAAGCGTAAAGCAGCTATTTAATTACTACCCTTAGTTAGTTAATTGTAATGGGGAAATAAATTACTGCAAGAACTTCACTGCTTTTCCAATAAGATAATATAGTCTAGTATAATACTAATAGCTATATGTAGATTTTTTAAAAGAACATCTCTATCCTATAATTATCCACTTATCTATTTAAATTTACTTTTAAAGATCATTAACAAGCATCTATTAAGAAAATATATATCAACATACTTTTGTTCCAACACACAACCCTACCATATATAAATAGAACATTTTCAATAAAATATACTTCTAAAAAGCCTAAATGTTCTAAACTACTTAGACTGCAAAAATAAATTAAGTATAAAAATTTAGTATATTATAATTCTTTTAAATAATTTAATAGTATATTTATGCACTAATTAGATTTAAAATGAACTATAATTTAATCAAAGATGTGCTAGATTTAATAGCAACTTACCAACAAGAGAGCTCTTCGATTTCTATAGCAAATATTGAAGGCTTTAAAAAATGGATAGTCACTAATTACTCTTACCAAACCCAAGATAACGAACCTTATTGGGAAGGAAAAGAAAACGGAAGAAGCCCAGAGAGTGTAATAAACACATTGATTGTTCACATGAACAGATATGCTAAAAGCTACTCTAAATCAGCCATATATGGTTCAGATTTCTCAACTCAGGAAGATTTCATTTACTTGATAACCCTTAAGGCATTTGGTGCGATGAGTAAAATGGATTTAATAAAGAAAAACGTCCATGAAAAGCCTACCGGAATGCAAATTATCAATCGTCTGACTTCTCAAGGTTGGGTAGATCAAATTGCCTCTAAACAAGATAAAAGAAGTAAAATATTACATATAAATGATAAGGGCATCCAAGTATTAGACAAACAAATGGATAAAATACGACAGGCTACACAAATTGTGACCGGTGACTTAACAAAACCCGAGAAATTAGAGCTAATCCGACTTCTTAACAAACTCAACGATTACCACCTACCAATATATGAAAAAAACATAGAGCCAGAGGATCTATTAAACAAAGTTTTAAAAGACAGATAATGGGTAAAAAGATTGCAATAATAGGTTCAGGTTTCTCAGGCTTATCAGCTGCTGCTTACATTGCCAAAGCAGGCCACCAAGTTCATGTTTTTGAAAAGCACAACCAACCAGGTGGTAGAGCAAGACAGTTCACTACTAGTGAAGGTTCCCCCTTCATATTCTGAGATATTTTATTTATCTTTAAAGATGTATGTTGGTCTAATCTCACTATACATCAGACATAGTGATTGCAGGTCTACCCTAGAAGAATGATTGTTTTTTTTCCTGTCAATGGTGTACTAACAGCAACAGGGGTAGCAAATGCGATAGTGAATTATAATCCCTCGGATTTCTTAGGGATATGAATGGGAACTATTCCCATAGAAGATGCCGTTTATGGATACACACAATTTCTTTTAGTACTTTACTTTTTTAAAAAAATTCAAAATATACAAGATGAAAAAAGCAAATAGAATATTAGTTACAGCAGTTTGTTTTGGGCTGCTTTTTATTTTCAATTCCTGCACTTCCATTCCAAAAAATGCACAAGCAGTTGAAAACTTTGATGCAAATAAGTACTTAGGTACTTGGTATGAAATAGCAAGATTCGATTTTAAATTTGAAAAGGACTTAAATAACGTTTCTGCCCAGTATAGCCTAGATAAAAAAGGTAATATTATTGTGCTTAACAGTGGCTTCAATTACAAAAAAAACGCCTGGGAAAAAGCTAAGGGTTTAGCAAAGTTTAGAGGCCAAAAAGATGTCGCTGAGTTAAAAGTGAGCTTTTTCGGTCCTTTTTATAGCGGATACAACGTTTTGGCTATAGATAAAGACTACCAATATGCCTTAGTAGCAGGAAAGAATCTTGACTATTTATGGATTTTATCCAGAACAAAAAAAGTTCCTGAAGCTATTGTAAACCAGTATCTAAAAATTGCTGAAGCTGTAGGTTATGATACATCAAATTTAATTTGGGTGGAACATAATAAAGACGACAATCCTTATTTAAATGAAAAGTAAAGTAGTTGTATTTTGGTTTCGTAGAGATTTGCGTTTAGAAGATAACACAGCCTTACATCATGCACTTGCTTCGGGATATGCTGTGTTACCTATCTTTATTTTTGATAAAAATATATTAGAGAGATTTGAAGATAAAAAGGATCAAAGAGTAGATTATATTCATCAGGTTCTTACCAAGATAAACGATCAATTAAAAAACTATAACGCAAGGCTAAACACTTATTATGCTCAGCCCTTGGATGTCTACAAAATATTACAGGAAAAATATGACCTACAAGGTGTTTATTGTAATCGAGATTACGAACCACAGGCCATTAAAAGAGATACAGAAATTTACGAATTTCTCAAAGACTTAGGTATTGGTTTTAAAGCATACAAAGACCAAGTGATTTTTGATAAACACCAAGTGGTTAAAAACGATGGTACGCCTTACACGGTTTACACCCCTTACTCAAAAAAATGGAAAGAGCGACTAGAAAAAGAAAAAATCAAATCATATAAGTCTGATTACACCCGTTTTTTGTGGCAAGAATTTTGTCCAATACACTCATTAGATCAAATTGGTTTTAAAAAGACAAACTACAATTTTAGAACGCCAAAATTAGACGCCTGGATAATTGATAACTACGATAAAAACAGAGATTATCCAGCCCTGGAAGCAACCACACAATTAGGCATTGCTTTGCGCTTTGGTACAATCAGTATTCGCAGTTGTGTATCTTTTGCATTAACCCATAACCAAACCTGGTTAAACGAGCTAATATGGAGGGAATTCTTTATGCAGATTATGTATCATTTTCCCAAAGTTGTCAATGAGTCTTTTAAAGAAAAATACGATGGAATCTCTTGGCGCAACAATGAGCAAGAATTTGAAGCTTGGTGCACTGGTACCACAGGCTATCCTATAGTGGATGCAGGAATGCGTGAGTTAAATAAAACGGGATATATGCATAATCGAGTACGTATGATTACGGCCAGTTTTTTATGTAAACACTTACTTATTGACTGGCGTTGGGGTGAGGCATACTTTGCTCAAAAGCTAAACGATTATGACTTAGCGGCAAATAACGGAAATTGGCAATGGGCAGCTGGCTCTGGCTGCGATGCAGCGCCATATTTCAGAGTATTTAATCCCGAGCTTCAAAGCGCAAAATTTGACAAGGACAAAGAGTATATAAAAAAATGGGTTCCCGAATATGGAACAAGTAATTATAAAGAGCCAATAGTGGAACATAAATACGCAAGACAACGAGCTCTAACAACTTATGGACAGACTTTGAAAGCTCAAGAATAACAATAGATAGATACTACTTGGGATAAGAGACAAGTATTTTAAATTTAAATTATAGTATTGAAAAAAAACCTATATTGCCAAGAGTAATAAACTTTACTTATGTTAGAATTTAAATTATTAACCCCTAAGGACAATATCCCATATGATTTGCTTTTATTAGCAGATGAAACTACTGATGCAATAAATAAATATTTGCCTAAATCAGATATTTACATTGGTTGTATAAACAAGCAAATCGTTGGTGTTTTTTGTCTTTATAAAGTAGATAGCACAACAATAGAAATAAAAAACATTGCTATCTACAGGGATAAACAATCCCAAGGGTTAGGTAAGAAATTCATAGAATTCATCAAAGACTTGACCAAGAATAAATACAGCTTATTAATTGTTGGCACAGCCGATATTGGCTTTCGACAAATAAAGTTTTATCAAGAAAATGGCTTTGAAAAGTATGCAATCAAAAAGAACTTCTTTATTGAAAACTACCCCGAAGCTATCTATGAAAACACAGTTCAGCTAAAAGATATGGTTATGCTAAAATACACCCTTTAAACAAGGCTATTATCTCTAGGGTAAACCTTTTGGCTTTGCCATATAACTTATGACTGTTAATTTTAAAAAACTCACCTAAAGAGCTAGAGTAAAAAAACGCTGCCCAAAAAACAAATATCTTTTGGGCAGCGTTTATAGTATTTTAATAAAGATTACAGCAAATTATATTTTTGCTTTAAAAGATTAATGATCTTAGTACAATTTTGTTCCGATAAATCTTCGGAGACAAAACTTTTCCAAAGATTGTCTGTTAATAGCAAAATTAGTTCCGCTTCGCTTCTTGGCTCTGGATAGCCTAAAGCTTCAAAAGTCTCAATTAAGCGATTGCGACTTGGATTCATAAAATTATTATGGTACTGTTGTGCAATTGGATTCAGTGGTAATATTTTATATTGCATACGCCAAAAATCAAATTGATTATGAACTAAATGCAATGGTAATTCTACAAATCGCAATAAAAACTCTTTAGGAGTAGTACTACTTAGAAAGGAACTAGTGAACTTTATTGACTCAACATAACCTTTTTTAATCAAATCTTCTAGCAAATTGTCTTTTGTACCAAAATGCTTAAAAATCAGCGCTTCAGAAACACCAGCTTTTTGTGCAATCGACTTGGTAGATGTAGCTCTAGCACCTTGTTCGGTAAACAAATTTAATGCAGAGTCTAAAATGTCTTGTTTTTTACTCATAATTTACTAGCTATCAGCCTTTAACATTCGATAAATCATCTTACCTTTAAATACTTGTTCTTGTTTGTTACTATTTACCATTTTCTCCCCTAAAATTTTAGGGCGAAAATAGTAATTATTGGTCTAACCAAAAAAAAAGACTAATCGAAATATAATCTTTAAACTCTCTCTAAAACTATAGCATATCCTTGTCCTACTCCAACACACATAGTTGCTAAAGCATACTTACCTTGAGTATTTTTCAATTCTAAGGCAGCAGAATATGTAATACGAGTTCCAGACATTCCAAGTGGATGTCCTATGGCGATAGCGCCTCCGTTTCTATTGATACGCGGGTCATCATCTTGCAGTCCTAAAGCTCTTGTACAAGCTAAAGCTTGAGCTGCAAAAGCTTCATTGAATTCCATCACGTCCATATCCTCTAAAGTTAGCCCAGCCTTTTTTAAAGCTTCTTGGGTTGCTTTAACTGGTCCAATACCCATAATTCTAGGCTCAACTCCAACCACAGCAGAACTAACAATTCTAGCAATTGGTTTTAGATTGTACTTTTGAACCGCTTCACCTGAGGCAACATAAACTACTGCTGCACCATCGTTAAGTCCTGAAGCATTCCCAGCTGTTACACTTCCATCTTTCTTAAAGGCTGGACGCAATTTTTGCAAGCCTTCAATTGTTGAATTTGGACGAACAAACTCATCTTTAGAAAAAACAATAGGATCTGCTTTACGCTGTGGAATTACCACATCCATAATCTCCTGAGCCAAGCGTCCGTTATCTTGTGCTTGTGCAGCTTTTAGTTGTGAATTCAAAGCAAATTTGTCTTGATCCTCACGAGAAATCTGGTACATATCTACCAAGTTTTCCGCTGTAATACCCATTGGATCTGTACCGTACATTTGCTGCATCTTTGGATTAACGAACCTCCATCCAAAAGAAGAATCTTCCATTTTTGAATCTGTACCAAAAGCTTTAGTAGCTTTAGATATTACCAAAGGTCCACGAGTCATATGCTCGACTCCACCGGCGATAAAAATATCACCATCTCCAGCTTTGATTGCACGATTAGCATGTACAATAGCTGCCATACCTGAAGAACATAAACGGTTGACTGTCTCTCCTGGCACGCTAACTGGCAAACCAGCTAATAAAGCAGCCATTCTAGCAACATTACGGTTGTCTTCTCCTGCTTGATTATGGCATCCTAAAATAACATCATCAATTTTATTTGTAGGTACATTTGGATTTCTTTTCACTAACTCCTGAATTACCATTGCGGCTAAGTCATCGGCACGTACTGCACCTAGAGTACCTGTAAAGCTTCCAACTGGTGTACGAATACCATCTATTATATATGCTTCTTTACTCATTATTTGTAATTTTAGTTATCTATATTAAGTACATAATCTATAGATTGGGTACTTAATATAGATAAATATTAATGTTATCCAATTAAACAACTTAGGTGTTTTTTAAGATAACAACATTGCTATAATTAGTTATAGAACTTTGAACTTTATTTTATTAATCTAACTTTTCGTCAAATTTAGCACTCGTTGTCGCTCTAACATCTTCTAGAGTAGCTCCTGGTAACAATTCGATTAAAGTCAACTTATTGTCTATGTATTTAAACACAGCCTTATCTGTGATAACCATATCTACAGCATTTTTAGCTGTTAAAGGTAACACACAAGTTGGAACAATCTTTGGCGAACCATCACGCTCGGTATGCATCATAGTAATAATTAACTTTTTTGCACCAGAGGCTAAGTCCATTGCTCCACCAACACCTAATAATGGTTGACCTGGTACAGCCCAGTTAGCTAAATTAGCGTGTTGGTCTACCTCTAAGCCTCCCATAACTGCTACATCTACGTGTTTTCCACGAATCATTGCAAAAGAGTCAGCTGAATCGAAATAAGATGAACCCTCTAGTGCCGTAACTGGAACTTTACCTGCATTAACAGGATAATCCATTGCACCACCACCATCAGTTGGAGCTGGTCCTACACCTAACATTCCATTCTCTGTGTGTAGAATAATACCATCGTCTTGAGAAATCAAATCTGCCACTAAAGTAGGAATACCTATTCCTAGATTAACAACATCTCCTTTTTTAAGCTCTTTCAATGCTCGTCTGGCCATATTCATACGTGCCTCTGAAACCTTTTTACTAGAGGAAACAGCTGCAGAACTTCCAAGGTCTTCTAAAGTCAATGTAGCTTGCACTAAATAATCTACATATGAACCTGGTGTATGGATATTCTCCGGAGCAATCTCTCCTACTGGAACAATATGCTCTACTTCAGCGATAACTAAATCAGCTGCTGTAGCCATAGCACGATTAAAATTTTGCTCGGTCATACGATATTGTAAGTTACCAGCAGTATCTGCTTTATATGCACGAATAAAGGCAACATTACCACGAATACCTGGAATAAAAACTTGTTCTACACCATTGAGAACTTTTGTTTCTCGGCCCTGAGCTAATGCTGTTCCGGCGGATGTTGGGGTAAAGAAACCACCAATTCCTGCTCCACCAGCGCGAATAGCTTCGGCTAAGGTACCTTGAGGTAATAACTCATATTGAACCACTCCATCTTGGGCTGCTTTAACAGCTTCTGGATTAGAGGTAAAAAATGAACCAATCATCTTCTTTAACTGTCCATTTCTTAGTAAGCGTCCACCGCCAATACCTGCCTCTCCAACATTATTTCCAATAAAAGTAAGGTTATTAGTGGTTGTTTCTGCCAAAGCGTGCATTAAATGAACTGGATTTCCAGTCATTCCAAAACCACCTTGTAACAATATATCACCATCTTTAACTAAAGCAACGGCTTCTTTTAAGGTTATCTGAGGAACTGTTTTCATATGTTTTTATCTATTTTAGTGTTGTAAAAAGTGAATAAGATGTTTTGCAAATTCGCGAGGATGCTCCATATTGGATAAATGTGCCGCATCTAGAGTAATTAAATGAGTTACTCCGGCATTTTTTTGAATAAATCGAGCATCTTCCACTGTTGTTACTTCATCTTTATCACCAGCGATAATCAATAATGGAATTTCAATTTTGTTTAGTTCTTTTGTAAAATTAGCTTCACTTACAGCATGACAACAAGCAGTATAACCTTTTAGTGAATTGGCTTGAAAATCTTCTAAAATCTTTTGTACTTTTTCCGGGTTTTTCTCACGGTACTCAGGAGTAAACCAACGATCGGCAGTACCCTGAAGAATACTATGCAGACCAAATTCATTAACTTGTTTAATACGAGCCTCCCATCCTTGTTCGGTACCAATTTTAGCTGCTGTATTGCTAATAATAATTTTTTTAAATCTATCTGGATAATGAATACCTAACCATTGACCAGTTAAACCTCCAATAGAAAGCCCGCAGAAAAAAACATTTTTTAACTCTAGGGCGTCTATTAGCTCTATAACGTCTTGACCTAATTCAGCGATACTAAGCTTATCTTGCTCGATAGAACTTTTTCCATGGCCTCTTTTGTCATAGCGTAAAATATTGAAATGATGACTTAATTCGTCTATATTATCTTCCCACATCGAAAAATTTGTACCCAATGAATTGGATAATACAAGAGTTTGATCATGTCCGAAATCTTCGTAGAAATAGTGGCAATTAAAATTTTTTAATTCAATACTTGGCATATTATTATATTTTTTGTATTCATATAAATTTATACATTTAATGAATGATTTTGTCTTAAAATTATATTAAATGACATTGTTCTATAGGTTTTAACCCAAATCTCCACCTGAAACAGGAATAGTTACTCCCGTGATAAATTTTGCTTCATCCGAAGCGACAAACAAAATTGCATTAACCTGATCTTCAACCGTTCCATATTTCTTTTGAAGTGTTGACTCTTTAGTTTGATCTACAATTTGCTGATACCAAACTTTTTCCTGCTCGGACATCGGATTCTCATTACGTGGTATAATACGCTCAGGAGCTTGGGTACCTCCTGTTGCAATGGCAACCACGCGAATATTATTTGGTGCTTGTTCAAAAGCTAAGGAAGCCGTAAGGGCGTTTACCCCACCTTTTGCAGCTGCGTATGGAACACGGTTAATAGAGCGAGTTGCAATAGAAGATACATTGATAATTACTCCACCTTTATTATCTATCATAGGTTGTAACACACTACGACATCCCCATAGGGTAGGATATAGCGAACGGTTTACTTCTTTGATAATCTCTTCTTCCTTATAATGTTCAAATGGTTTGGCCCAAATAGTACCTCCTACATTATTAATTAGAATATCGATATGGTTGTATTTCTTAAGACTTTGTTCCACTACATCTTCGAAACCTTTGTAAGTTTCTAAATCAGCAATCACGTAGCAAGCCTCCAATCCTTGTTCTTGTAGTGATTTAGTAACCTCTATTACCACATCAGAACGGTCCACTAAAATCGTTTTAGCTCCTTCTTTTGCCAAACGCTCTGCTACCCCTTTTCCAATTCCTTGGGCTGCTCCGGTGACAATGGCAACTTTATCTTTAAATCTGTTATTAAATATCATCATAATCTTTAAGCAGTTGCACCAGTTGGAACGAATTTTTCTGTATAGAAATTATCGTAAGTAATTTGTTGTTCATCTAGGGCTGCTTTAACAGCATCAACCATTGCATTTGGCCCACAGATATATACATCGTAATTATCTTTGGTTAAAAGATCTTTTGTTATCCACTGTGTTACATAACCAGTAGCATAACTAGTAGATTCTTCATTGGATACACAAGCAGAAGGCTCAACATTTACATTCTTATAAGCCTTAATTCTATCTAATTCTACAATATTATCTGTTGTAGTTGCCCCGTAATATAATTGTATTTGCTCGTTACATGATTCTGTTTCCAATTGTTCTAACATCGCTAGAAAAGGTGCGATTCCTGTCCCTCCAGCGAAAAACAGTGTAGGTTTAGAAATAGCTCTATTATAAAAGCTCCCTAGTGGTCCTGTTAGTTCTAAGGTATCCCCTACTTTAGCGCTACGTAAATAGTCAGACATTAAGCCTTGTGGAAGTAAACGAATAATAAACTCTAACTGATTAGAATCAGATAAACAAGAAAATGAATAAGAACGAGTCTGTGATGATCCTGGTACTAAAATATTAGCGTACTGTCCTGGTAAAAAAGTAATTTTTCTATCATCGGTGATTTCAACTTCTAATTTAACAATCTCATTAGATAAGAAAGTTAAACCTGTTATCTTAGTAGGATAAGTGGTAGCCTCCACTTTACAAGCCGCCGAACTTGCTAAAATCTCCACTACCATATCACTTTGTGGAATCATTTGACAAGCTAGTCCATAGCCTTGTTCAGCTTCTTGCTCACTTAAGGCTTCTTCTATAAAATCTCCTGGATCAAATGATCCACTTTTGGATAAACATTTACAAGTTCCGCAAGCCCCATCAGCACAATCTAAAGGGATATTAATTCCCTCGCGATATGCTGCATCAGCAATGCTCTCATAGGTATTAGTTTGGATGAAACGCGTTATTCCATCTTCAAAATTTAATGCTACTTTTGCCATATAATTTCTTGAATTAGATATGATAGATGTCTAAAACCTGACGGATATAATCGTTTTTCAGGATAATTTTTTTATTAGTAATCACGTAGGAATCTTCTTGTTTTTTTAATGTATAAAAACTAGTTCCAAAATATTGATCGGTTGTTTTATATCTATAAGACAATGTAAACCAGTTAAATCTGATTTCAACTTGCTCTTCATTGTCTTGCAAAATTTCAATATTACTTATATTATGAGAAGTTCTTGGCTCTGGCATAGATGCTGAAGAACGCTCTGTTTTAATACGGAAAACACGATCCTCTAAACCTCCTTTATTAGGATAATAAATCAGTGATATTTCCTTTTGTGGATCTTTACTTAATTGATCTTCATCGTCCCAACTTGGCATCCAGAAGACACAATCTTCGTGGTAAGATTTTAACCACTCATCCCAATTTCTTTCGTCTAAATGACGCGCCTCTTGATATAAAAAAGCCGCTATTTTATGATAATTCTGCATTATTAAACCATTTCTTCGTTAGTCACTTCTCTTTGAATCCCTTGCTTTAATGAATCTTTCCAAAATTCATGCTGTGTAATAAACAGTCCTTCGTCTTCTGACTTTATTCCAGAGATAATTGGATGAATATCCATTGCCTTTGCTTGCTCATCTTGTCCGTAAATCCAATGATTAGCCCCACGGCTCATATCATTATATTTTAACTGACTTGACTCATAAGCAACTTGGCATGAACGGAACTCCTCTAAATCATCTGGGGTTCCCATTCCTGTAACATTGAAAAAATCTTCATATTGACGAATACGTGTTGCACGTTCTTCTGCACTCTCACCCTTAGGAGCGAAACAGTAAATAGTTACTTCTGTCTCATTTACAGAAAGTGGTTTAATAACGCGTATTTGTGTAGAAAACTGATCCATCAAAAATACGTTTGGATAAATACCAAGGTTTCTAGTCATGTTAACCATAAAACCTGCTTTATCTTCTCCAAACTCGCTAATCAAACGCTCTCTTTGTTGAAAAATAGGACTTACCTCTGGATTTAATTTATTAGTCCACAATAGAATATGTCCATTTTCAAAACCATAAACTCCTGCAACAGATTTTGACCAACCATTAGCATCTACAGCCTTAGTAGATTCTTTAGCGTAATCTCTACGCCCCATCGTAGCAACGTAGTTCCAGTGAACCGATGAAACGTGGTAGCCATCGGCACCATTTTCCATCTGTAACTTCCAGTTACCGTTGTACACATAAGAAGAAGATCCGTTCAAAATTTCTAATCCTTCAGGTGCTTGATCAACAATATGGTCGATAATTACTTTTGCTTGGCCTAAATACTCTTCTAAAGAAGGTACATCTGGATTTAATGATCCAAAAAGAAATCCTTTATAAGATTCAAAACGAGCTACCTTAACTAAATCATGTGAACCATCACAGTTGAATTGCTCTGGATACCCACCTGTTCTAGAATCTTTAACTTTAAGTAACTTCCCAGCATTGTTGAATGTCCAACCGTGGAAAGGACAAGTAAAAGAAGATTTATTACCTTTTTTATATCTACATAATTGTGCTCCTTTATGAGTACAAGAATTAATTAAAGCATGTAATTCTCCATTTTTATCTTTAGTAATAACTACGGATTGACGTCCAATGGAAGTAGTATAATAATCGTTAATATTTGGTATTTGCGTTTCATGAGCCAGGTAAACCCAGTTGTTCTCATAAATGTATTTCATCTCCAAATCAAATAACTCTTGATTTGTAAAGGATTCACGATTATGTCTAAATAGTCCATTTTCTTTATCGTGAACTACCAAAGAATCCAAGTATTGTGGTGTAACTTTTTTATTCATAGTTCAAATATTTTAGGCAATACCATGGCTATTCGAACTATTTTTCGAATAAAATATATTGCATGATGTATCAAATTAAAAAAGGGATTCTATGGAATCATAGAATCCCAGATAGGTATAATTAAGCTTCTACTGAAGCTCTTTTTCTATTGTTTTCACCTGCAGGAGCAATTTCGATTTCTTTTACCATATTAAAGTCAAAATCGATTTTTGCAAAAGCTTCGTCTTTATTTTCTTTAGCTGCATCTTCAGCTGAGATTCTCACCACTGGTGGAACTAATTCAGGACGAGTAGCGAAAGCGAAATCATCATAGGTTAATGGATCACCTTCGATATTAATTTGTGTAGTTAATTTTCTAAAATCTGGAGCAGTCACAAAGAAGTGAATGTGAGCTGGACGAGATCCGTGACGACCTAATAAACTCATTAAAGTGTCAGTAGATCCGTTTGGAGGACATGAGTAACCAACTGGTAAGAATGATTTAAACTCGTATCTTCCATTTTCATCTGTGATAATTGCACGACGTAAGTTAAATTCTGGTTGAGTTGAATCGAAATGTGAGTACAATCCTTTCAAATTACAATGCCATACTTCTACTTTAGCACCTGAAATTGGATTTCCTTTCTCATCACGAACATATCCGCTCATGTATAGACGCTCTGCATCGTTTTCAATTTCTGTTTCTAATTCAGCATATCCTACTGATTCTGGAGAACCAGCAACATATAATGGTCCTTCAATTGTACGAGGTGTTTTGTTTTCTATACCTGCTTGCTCATCTTCCCAATCCATTTTTACATCAATGAATTTCTCGATTCCTAATCCTGCAAAAATTAAACCCCATTCGTTATTTTTACCTGCTTGGGTTAACCAATCACATGCAATCCACATCTCTTCAGAAGTAATATCTAAATCAGCCATTGCGTTGAATAAATCTTTTAAAACGCGATTTACAATTTCTTTTACTCTTTCGTTACCTTCTCCAGCTTTTTCTTGTGATTGAATTAACTCTAAGGTTTTGTCGATAACTGCTTGATCCATTCTTTTCATAATAGTAATATTGTTTAATTGTTAGTTTAATTGTTAGTTTAATTGTTAGTTTAATAATAACCCTTTGTGGGGAAGTTATTTTTTATTGTAAAAAAAAGTAGTGTTTCTATTTATTAAATCATTGTTTCTCTGATTGCATTTGGATGCTTACAAACGCTAGTTACTTTTATATCCATATATGGAAATAATGGTAAAGAACTAATGATCTGGTGTAATTCATCTGGGGAATCAGCATTTATAACTGATATATTTGAATACTTACCAGCTACACGCCATAAATACACCCATTTTCCAGATTTTTGCCATTTTTGAGAAGTCTCTTGCTCTCGTTTGATGTAATCAGCTAATTTATCTTCGCTCCAACTCTCTGGGATGTTTACATCCATTTCTACTACGTATACCATAATTATTTACGTTTATATTTTTCTAATTTATCTAAGTCTAATTCTATTCCTAAACCAACTCCTTGAGGCATTACTAAGGAGTTATCTCTATACTCAATAGGTGTCTTAACAATATCATCTGTAAGTAATAAAGGCCCGAACAATTCAGTCCCCCAATCTAAGTTTGGTAAAGTTGCAAATATGTGGGCGGATGCTAATGTACCGATAGTACCTTCAAGCATTGTTCCTCCATATAATGAAATACCAGCACCTTGAGCAATAGCAGCCTGTTTGGCAATATTAGTTAGACCACCTGATTTTGATATTTTTAAAGCAAACACACTAGCGGCGTGAATTTTAGCTAATTTGAAAGCATCAGAAACAGTTCCAGCAGCTTCATCGGCCATAATTGGCACATCAAAGAAGTTTGTCAATCTAGCTAAACCATCAAAATTGGATTTAATCAAAGGTTGTTCTATCAAATCGATACCAGCCTCTTGTAATTGAAGGATATATCTCTTAGCGATTTGCTCGCTCCAAGCTTGATTAACATCAACGGTAATTTTAATATCCTTACCTAAAGCTTTTTTGATAGCCGCTACGTGATCAACATCTTTCTGAGGTTCGTTTCTACCTATTTTGAGTTTAAATGTGTTGTGACGATTAATAGAGATTAACTTTTTTGCCTCAGCAATATCTTTTTGAGTATCTCCACTTGCTAAAGTCCATAAAACTGGTAGTTGTTCTGTTATTGCTCCACCAAAAAGATCAGATACTCTAACGTTTAAACGTTTAGCTTGCGCGTCTAATAATGCAGTTTCGATACCTGATTTAGCAAAGTTATTTCCAGAGACATTCTTGTCTAACAACTTCATTAAGTAGTTTACTTTGGTAGGGTCTTGATTTACTAATAAAGCAGAGAAATAAGTGTCTATTGCTAATTTTATAGTCTCTGGAGCCTCATCTGCATAAGAAATCCCTCCAATTGTTGTAGCCTCTCCTACTCCTTCTATACCATCGCTACAAAATAGGCGAATAATTACCATGGTTTGATTTCTCATAACCGCCATGGAAAGATGGTGTGGACGAATAGTAGGTAAATCTACAATAGTGGTTTCTATACTTTTTATAGTGATTTGCGTCATAATATTTCAGTTAGTAAGTAAACACTCACAAAATTACATCGCAAATTTAAATGATAGAAACGAGTTTAGAATAGGACTTTTTAAACTTTGAGTTTCAAAAATCAATCATTATTGTTAAATTTAAGTATTTAATGATTTTCTAAACTCTAGAGGTGTTTTTCCTGTTTTCTCTTTAAAAACTCTTGAAAAATAGCTCTTATCACTAAAATTTAATTTGTATGAAACCTCCGCAATAGTAAGGTTTACGTCACTTAGCAAAAGTTGGGCATGTGTGACGAAGTATTTCAGAAGTATCTCTTTAGGAGATTGAGAAGCCACCGATTGGCATACCTTATTTAAATGTCCGGGTGTAATACCTAACTCATTGGCATACTGATCAACTGTCTTTTTAAAATCTACCGATTGTTTTATTATCTGAGAAAATCTTCTAAAATATATAGTTGAGGAATGGTCAGCTGCATTAAGCTTACTCTTTTGATCCTTTGGTATACGGTGTAAGAGCACTATTAATTGTCCTACTAAGTATTGTAGCATTAACAATCTACCAGAATGCTTACTATTATATTCTAATACACACTTATATATAGTATTTTCAACTTCATCAATTAAAGGTTCGGAAGTAATGGGTATAATTTGTACATGCTCCAAGGAGTGCACTACTTCTGCATCTCTGTGAAGCATATGCTCTAAAACAATATCAGACAGGGTAATTATCCATCCATTAAGATCACTTTGATGCTCAAATCCATGTTCTGTATTTTTTGGTACAGTAATAATGGTAGGCTCATTAATGGTGATAGATTTAGAATCACAAATAAAATTAGTCGTACCACTTTGAATTAAAAACAGTTGAAACAAGTCATTATGGGCATGTTGCAACACATTGTTCTTGTGTTCTTTGCCTATAATGCCAAATGGATTAATATGTATAAGACCTTTGGTAAATTCAATCTTATCCGATCCGTATAATCCTCGATAAATGCGTTTTTCGTTGCTTTCCATAAGTAATACCCAATACTACTAAAGTAGTGAATTTATTTTACTTTTTAGATAAACGCACGCCTGTACAGGCCAGAGTACAATAGCCACTTATCAAACTCTATTGTTTGCAAAGTAGCATACTAAACTTATACTCTACTTGTTACATAGTCTATTAACAATATATTTTTTTAAATAACTTTTGACTTTGATTCGCTATTTATAATCGTTATAAGTACTTACTCACTCAACAACTCTTTTCTTTCTTTTTTAATAAAGAACTACCAATGCGTTCTTGATAGAAAATTACATACTAAATAGCTACATAAAATATTATTAAACTCAAAATTAAACTATTTAATACAACTTTTACAGACTTATGAAACTTTCACAATTTATGTCGATATTTTTCTATTCATTAAAATTATTATAGATATAATGTATAGTATCACTATTGCTATTGGGATTGCGATAAATCTGTGTGAAGGAAACAAATACCAAAGCGCTAAAACCAATATGGTCCTTGTTATGGAATGAAATATTCCAACCCAGTGATCAATAATCCAAGTCAATGGAAGCCACATTAACCCTGTCAAAATACCCACCGTTAAGGCAAGAGAGGTATAATCTACAAGAAAAAATGGTATTGCAATGGAATAAACTAAAAGAGCTTGGGCAACTGTCAACAAAAAGAGCTTGTCAAAGGTGTTTTTTGGTTTATGTTTCTCGAGGTAGTTCTCTCCTGTAAATTTTGAAATACCCATTGCTAAATAAACGATAGAGCCAGTTGCAATAAATAAAACCCATACCGTTATTCTCTCAGGAAATACTAGTGCTGAGATTCCTACTATTAACCAAGCAATTAATCCAGCTATTGGGGAAGCTATAAGCTTCTTTTGCTTAAATTCTTGTTTTTGCTGTTCAAGTGTTCTTAATGTGTCTACCATATGAGTGTAAATTAGTTGTAGTCTACTATCTTTAAAATAAGTATTCTAAGAAAAATCTTCCTAGGACATAATATATGTAGATATTAGCGTTAAAACACTAATATATTTTACCAAAAACTAACAGTGAGAGATACCGCTTTAAAAGAAACTCTTTTAAGATCTTTTACTCTGCAGACATAGCTTTTATTCTTTTAAGATCGATAATTGTAACAAGACCCCTATCATGGAAAAAGTTACAACTAAAACACTTTTTTATTTCTAATTTAAGCACTTAATTTCTCTTATTCACAACCACTACAAGGATGCATTTGAGCATTTGAGAAAAATATATGCCTCTTTTTAACCTAACTATTTTTCTCTATTAGCTGTATAAAGCTAGCAATTCAATAAATCACCTTGGAAATTTATTATTAGTAAAATAGGTAAATTGAGCATATCAAAGTATATAGAAAATATAATTTAGCATTAGTAACTAAATTTAGAAATAAATGTTTGAATAGTCAAATTGTAGACACTCTAAATCCCTTATTTA
>CANROJ010000033.1 GCA_947632215.1 uncultured Flavobacterium sp.
CAGTTAAAAATTAATTTGTGATTTAAAATATTCCAAAAAAAAAGCCCTCTAAAATTAGAGGGCTTTTCCTATATATAATCGTTATGACTATTCTTGCTCAGGGATTACTTCGTATTCCACTTCAACAATTACATCACGGTGTAAACGTACATTTGCAGTATATTTACCAATACGTTTAATTACTCCAGAAGTAATGAATTTTTTGTCTACTTGTTGACCTTCTTTAGCAAAGAAATCTGCTAAATCTTGGTTAGTAACAGATCCAAATAATTTCTCTCCACCAGCTTTCACAATAATTTTAACGTCTAAAGCTTTTAAAGCCTCTGCAACAACTTGTGCATCAGCAATAACTTTAGCTTCTTTATGTGCTCTTTGTTTTAAGTTCTCAGCTAATACTTTCTTAGCAGAAGGAGTAGCTAAAACTGCAAGTCCTTGTGGGATTAAATAGTTACGACCGTATCCTGGTTTAACATTTACGATATCGTCTTTAAATCCTAACTTTTGTACGTCTTGTTTTAAAATAAGTTCCATAGTTTCTGCTTCTTTTTTATTTTAATAAATCAGCCACATATGGCATTAATGCTAAATGACGAGCTCTTTTAACAGCTACAGAAACTTTTCTTTGGAATTTTAAAGAAGTTCCTGTTAAACGACGTGGTAAAATCTTACCTTGTTCGTTTACGAATTTTAATAAGAAATCAGCATCTTTATAATCGATATATTTGATACCTGATTTTTTGAAACGACAATACTTTTTAGTTTTGTTAGTTTCTATATTTAAAGGCGTAAGATATCTGATATCCCCGTCTTTTTTTCCTTTTGCAGATTGCTCAATACTAGACATAATAATTAAGCTTTTTTAGATTTTAATTTCTCTCTTCTTCTCTCCGCCCATGATATTGCATCTTTATCTAAAGCAACAGTTAAAAAACGCATAACTCTTTCGTCACGTCTAAATTCTGTTTCTAAGTTAATGATAACATCTCCTGGTACTTTGTACTCAAATAAGTGATAAAACCCACTTTTCTTGTGTTGGATTTCGTAAGCTAATTTTTTTAGCCCCCAATCCTCTTTCGCTACCATCTCAGCTCCTCTTGAAGTAAGAAATTCTTCAAATTTCAATACTGTTTCCTTTACCTGTGTTTCAGATAAAACGGGATTCAAGATGAAAACAGTTTCATAATGATTCATAAATACAAAAAATTAATTTGTTATAAAATTGGATGCAAAAATACAACATGTATACTTACAAACCTAATGCAATTCCAATTTATTTTAAACTATATGGGATTACTTATGCGAATTCTTGTTATTCTATTTTAATAAAAATCGACATTACTAACTACTTTTACTGCTCGATAAGGTCCAATAGCTTCAAAACTCTTCAATATCTTACCTATGTGTTTTTTGGTAGCATTCAAAGGTTTGTTTTGTGGAATCTTAATAAGTATTACTCGAATATACTCATTTCTTATTCTATTTATACTAGGCTCCTCTGGACCTAATACTGGTATACCTAATTCTTTACTAAGAGTATTATACATCCACAAAGATGCCTGTTTTAATTTATCAAAGTCGCGGTGCTTTAATGTAATGCGAACTAATCTATAAAAAGGCGGGTACTTAAAATTATATCTATCAAACATTTGTTCCTTATACATGCCTTTATAGTCATAATTAGTCACCTGTTGTATAATATTATGTTCAGGATTATAAGTTTGTATAACAACCTGTCCTTTCTTATGACCTCTTCCTGCCCTTCCACTAATTTGTACCATAGTTTGAAAAGCTCTTTCATAAGCTCTAAAATCTGGATGATACAAACTATTATCTGCATTTAGTATACCTACCAAAGAAACATTTGTAAAGTCGAAGCCTTTTGCAAGCATCTGAGTACCCACTAAGATGTCAATTTCTTTGCTTTGAAAACTCTCAATAATTCTCTCAAAACTATACTTGCCTCTAGTTGTATCTTGATCCATTCGCGCAATGCGCTTATCAGGGAAAATTTCATTTAATTCTTGTTGTACTTGTTCGGTACCAAATCCCTTAGAGTTAAGATCCACACTATGACATTTCACACATTGTTTTGGCATTGGAGTAGTAAACCCACAATAATGACAACGTAACTCTTGCCTATATTTATGATAAGTAAGACTCACATCGCAATGGCTGCAACCAGGTACATTTCCACAAGTCATACATTCCACTACAGGAGAAAAACCACGTCTATTTTGGTAAATGATCACCTGGTAGCCTTCAGACAAAGCCAAGTTGATTTGTTGAATCAAATAATTAGAGAAATGCCCTACCATTTGACGTCTTTTATAACTTTGTTTTAAATCAATCAACACTATCTCTGGCAGTACGCTGTTATTATAGCGCTTATCTAAAGTAACTAAACCATACTTACCTTGATCAGCATTATAGTACGACTCCAAACTTGGAGTGGCCGAGCCAAGCAGTGTCTTAGCTTTATGCAAACTAGCTAATACAATAGCACAATCTCTACCATTATATCTAGGTGCTCTCTCATGTTGCTTATAACTACCGTCCTGTTCTTCATCGACCAATACTAATTGTAAATTTTGAAAAGGTAAAAAAACCGCCAACCTAGTACCAATAATAACACGTGCTTTCTCTGAAGCATTTAAAACTTGATTATAAACCTCTAATCTTTCGTTGGGTGAATATTTAGAATGATACACTGCAACTTGGTTACCGAAATATTGCACTAGACGCTGAACCAATTGAGTTGTTAATCCAATATCCGGCACTAAAAAAAGAATCTGTCCGCTGTTATTCTTCGAAAGATATTCTTCAATCAATTTTATATAAACTTCCGTCTTTCCAGAAGCTGTTACCCCATATAACAATACAGTAGCTTTTGTCTGAAAAAAATCATCAATCTGTTGTAAAGCCTTATTCTGGGCTTGGGTTAAATTAACCTTTGCATGTGTAGCGTCTTGGAAACTAACTCTATCTTGAGATAAATAAAGTTCATGAAACACACCTTTATCTATTAGACTTTTAACTATAGAGCTAGAAACCTGACTTTTTGAAAGTAAAGTCTTAACCAATATTGGCTCATTACTATTGCCTTGCATTTGCACAAAGGCCAGTAAGAGTTGTTTTTGTTTTGGAGAGTTTTTCACTACATCTAATAAATATGTAAGTTTATTTTCTTTTTGAAAAACATCCTCTAAATTTACATAACGTTGGAGTTTTGGCTTGTACTTATCAATCATCTCTTCTTGCAAAAACACTACTCCTTTCTCCATTAAAGAATAAATTACAGGAAAAACCTTCTTCTTATTCAATATATCAATAACCTCTTGTAGCTTTAATACAGACTGACTTTGCAAGGCTTGAAAAATTAAAAATTCACTATCGGTTAAGTCCTGCCCCTGTAAAGCATACTTTTGATTAAACTGTATTAGAGTCTCGCTCTCCAAGAGCAAATTACTAGGCATACTAGTCTTATATACCTCTCCTAAAGTACACATATAATACTCACAAATCCACCTCCACAATTCTATTTGTTTAGGATCAACAATAGGTGCTACATCTAAGATTTCCATAATCTCCTTAGCCTGATATAGCTCAGGATTACGTTGATGCTTTTCAATTACAAGAGCCGTATACACTTTAGTCTTTCCAAATGGCACGGCTACGCGCATACCTTCTTGAATAAACTCAAACTCGCTTAAGCTCACTTGGTAAGTAAAGGTGGGTGCAAGGCCTAAAGGAACAATAACTTCTACAAAATAATACATGATTCTTTTTTTTGCAATACAAAGATAGTATCTCTTAAATATAAAGACCTATTAATTTTAATTGTTCTTATAAACAGACAAATTTCCATTTAAAATCGATGCTTGCAATTTTTTCACTCTACAACAGAACAATTTTAAAATAATTCTCAATGCATAAATAGCTAACAATGATCTAACATACAATTATTTAGCTCTGTCAAATTCTGCAGGCTAAATATGTACCTACGCACTAGGCACCAATGATCTGTGTTGTAAAAAACACCATAAATCAAAACTACATTACTGGTGAGAATCTATGCTAAAACAGGTATGTTTTTAGCTCATTTATCGCATGTCTCAAATTGAATTATTTTTCTGTTTCAATTTACTAATAGCGGCATTTAATTCGAAACCCAACAGCAATATCATACAGTTTATCCATAAATAAAACATCATCACTAATAATGTACCAATAGAGCCGTACAATTCATTATAGCGAGCAAAACGCAAAACATATACACCGAAAAAATAAGAGGTCAGAATATATAGAACCGTTGTAAAGACAGATCCAATGGAGATAAAAGGAATTTTCTTAGTTTGTTTTGCTCCGAATTTATATAAAATACAAATAGTTAAGAATACCACTAATAATAAATAAACATTTCGGGCACCTAAAATAAGCAACTTATCTACATGAAACTTATACAATCCTATCTCTAAAACAACATAAACAGCTACAGAGAAAATCAAAGCAAAAGACAATCCGATAGACAGCACTAATGCAACTAAATACTGACGAATCATGTTTCTGGAAATAGTTATATGATAAGAGGATTCGAATCCACCCAATATAGCAAAAACTCCATTAGACATTAAAAAAATTGAAAGAAAAAATCCCGAAGACAACAACGACTTATAACTATTATTCATAATGTCTTTCAATATAGACTCTACCGCCTCATAGGTATTGGGAGGTAGTGAGTTTTTTATAAACTCCAAAAAGTCAACTTGAAAGTTATCTAAAGGTATGTAAGGAATAAGGTTTAAAATAAATAAAGCAAAAGGAAATAGAGCCATAAAAAAACTAAAAGCAATTGATCCTGCTCTATATGAAAAAGCTCCTTTTACAATACCTAAAATATATAGTTGTAAAAGATCAAATAAGGAATATCCCTCTAAAAAGGAAAACCTCACTCCTTTTAAAAAATTAATCCCTCTATGGACAATAGGTATGTCATCAAATTTACTACTCATATTATAAATAAAGGGTACTATTTTGGTAAGCAACCTACTATAATTCAGCCTAAACTTCCACAAATAAAAGTCAAAGTAATAATCTCTACAGTAGGACTACCTAATAAAACAACGAACTTTGGTTAAAGCACAGCTTTCAAACTCAAATCTAAGTTACTTACAGAATGCGTAAGAGCTCCACTAGAAATATAATCTACTCCACAAAGAGCATACTCTCTAATGGTGCTTTGATCGATATTTCCTGAAGATTCACTTTGGCATTTCCCATCGATTAATGCTACAGCTTCTTTAGTCATAGCATAATCAAAATTATCTAACAAAATACGATAAACATTCTTACAAGCGAGAATTTCTTTCACCTCCTTAATGTTACGTGCCTCAACTATAATCTTTAAATCCTTATTATTTTGCTTAAGGTACTGATTCGTTTTCTCAATAGCTTGGGCAATTCCTCCAGCAAAATCAATATGATTATCTTTTAGCATAATCATATCATACAATGCAAAACGGTGATTTTCACCTCCTGCAATTTTCACTGCCCATTTTTCAATAGCTCTAATACCCGGTGTAGTCTTACGAGTATCAAGAATCTTTGTTTTTGTACCATGCAAAAGATTTACAAATTCACTAGTCTTAGTAGCGATAGCGCTCATTCGTTGCATAGAGTTTAGCAAAAATCGTTCTGCTTTTAAAATAGACTGTGAGCTACCACTAATGTATCCAATTACATCCCCAGGAGTAATTGACTCACCATCTTGTATTAATACTTCGAACTTTAAATTAACATCCACTTTATTGAGAATCATCTTTGCAAATGCAACACCAGCTACCACACCAGGTTGCTTTACTAATATCTTTGCTCTACCACAAGCATCGGCAGGTATACAAGCCAATGAACTATGATCGCCGTCTCCGATATCCTCTCTAAGAGCATTATTAATGATTATATCTAACTCCTTTGTAAATTGTTCTTGTGAAATCATAAAATAAATATTGCGCTGCTAAAATAAGAAATCTTTACAAACTTCTAAGCTAATTTAACAACGCAATGTCCTTTGCATATCATCCATCTAGTTAACCTATAAAAACTAACTAATTGTAATACCTAAGAGTTTATAAAATTCCTTTAAAATTGCAGGATGTCCTGGCCAAGCAGGAGAAGTCACCAAATTTGAATCAACATACGCTTGGTCAGCAGGAACCTCCATATACTGTCCACCTGCTAATGTTATATCTGGTCCAATAGTAGGATAAGCGGTAAGCTTTCTTCCACTTAATACATTAGCCGAAGTTAACACTTGAATTCCATGACATATTGCAGCAATAGGTAAATCTTGTAAAAAGAAATAGCGAACATGTTCTAAAACGTCCTGATTTAAACGAATATATTCAGGAGATCTTCCTCCACAAACATATAAACCTTGATAATCTGTAACCTGTACATCTGTAAAGGTCTTATTAATAACAAAATTGTGCCCCTTTGTTTCGCTGTATGTTTGATACCCTACAAAATCGTGTACTGCTGTAGCAATAATATCTCCACTTTTTTTACCAGGAGCCACTACATCAACTTGAACACCTAAAGATAAAAGCGCCTGATAGGGTACCATTACTTCATAGTCTTCAACAAAATCTCCTGCTAACATTAAAACTTTTTTAGCCATAGTATCTATAATTTTACAATTTCTTTCTACTAATTTACAATTTTTATTACTCCTTACCCTCTTTTTTACAGGTTTTTTCAAAAGTCTATTAATTTTGCTTTATCTTTACTGTAAAACAAATTCACAATGAAAAACTTTACTTTATTATTACTAGCCTCGGTATTCTTTATTAGTTGTAATGTCAAAGTTCCACCACCACAACACATAGTTGTAGATGACTTATACTCTTTAGATATCCCAGTAGCACTAGCTCCAATGCACGACATGTATCCAGACGCTGATTTAGAATATGGAAATACTTTTACACAGACCTATTTAGTAAGTAAACACAGTATACTATCAGAATCATCCGATAATGACTCTATTTCAGAAAACTTTAAGTCATTTATCGACAAAGGATTAGAGGTTTACAATGAGCGTCCGCAGTATAAAGTAGCGCAAACAGAAAATTTAAAAATAAATGGCCTAGATGCGCAAATGTATTATTTAGAAATGACCCTAGGAGAAATGCCTATGTTTATGATTCAAACCTTTATTAAAGGAAAAAAGGCTAACTACGAAATCATTTCGTGGACTCCAGAAAGAGGCAAAGTATACGACACTTTAGAGTTTAAAGAAATTATTGAATCTTTTCAAGAATTACAGTAATCTGTGCTAAAACTACAAAGAAATTATTCCAGGTTAACGAAAATTTCTTTTTTTGGCATAATATTTGAACTATATTAATACTTCTGAACTAATAAATTATTAATGCAATAAGAAACAATGCTTTTTTATGATTAATTTGTTTATATAGATTAAGAACAGTAAATTTGATACAATTAAAATTAGCATTTCAAAATGAAAAAAATCGTTTTATCTTTAGCTATTGCAGCTACTATGACTCTTGCTTCTTGTGGAAACAAGAATGCAGATACAGCAACAACTACAACTGAGCAACAAGTTGCTCAAGAAAATGGCGCAAAATATATTGTAGACACGCAAAACAGTTTCACTACATGGAAAGTTGGACATAAAGGAGGAATTGACCCAAGATGGGGTAAACTTTCTCTAAGTGAAGGAGAAGTTTCTATCGATGAAAATGGATTAAATGCTGGAAACTATACTTTAGATATGAATTCTATCGAAGTTAATCCACTTTCTGTTGGAGATGATCAGAAAAAAGTAACTGATTTAACTAACCACTTAAAAAGTGCAGACTTTTTTGACGTAGAACAATATCCTACAGTTACTTTCCAAATAACTAAAGTATCTGAATTAGATCCAACTATAGAAAGCACAATAGAGGGAGCAAATAAATTAGTAAGTGGTAACTTAACTATTTTAGGAAAAACAGTTAACACTACTTTCCCTGCTAAAGTAAACATCACTGATGACAATGCAACTCTAGAGGCTAGTTTTGTAGCAAACCGTACAGACTGGGGACTTAAATTTGGAACTAAAGACAAAGAAGGATTTGACTTAAATCCAGCTGACTGGGGTATTAGCCAAGACATGGAAATTGGCGTTTACTTACTTGCAAGCAAACAAAAATAATTCACTCTGTTGATTTATATATCACAAGGGATGTTCTATTGATAGAACATCCCTTATTTTTTTAAACCGTATTGATTGGCAAGATCTGTTCAAATTTTGTACTTTTGATTAAATTTAAAAAACGCATTTAGCAATTATAAGAAATATGGACAAATTGGATGTAGTGATAATCGGGGCAGGACCAATAGGTATTGCATGCGCACTAGAAGCAAAGAAAAAAGGTCTTTCTTACCTTATTTTAGAGAAAGGTTGCCTAGTGAATTCACTATACAATTATCCAGTGAACATGAAGTTCTTTTCTTCTTCTGAATTATTAGAATTAGATAATATTCCCTTTGTAAGTATAGAGAACAAACCTAGACGTCAAGAAGCATTAGAATACTACAGAAGAGTTACTGCAAATAGTGATTTAAACATTCGCCTTTTTACCCAGGTAACCAATGTTGTTAAAATATGCGATAAAGAGTTTGAAATCACAACTAATAAGCAAACCTACTATGCACTTAATGTCATCGTAGCAACAGGTTTTTATGATTTCCCAAATCTTTTGAATATACCAGGAGAAAATTTACCAAAAGTTTCTCACTACTATAAAGATCCTCATTACTATTCTTCTAGTAACGTGGTGGTAATTGGGGCAAGCAACTCCTCTGTTGACGCTGCATTAGAATGCTATCGTAAAGGTGCAAATGTGACCATGATAATCAGAGGTTCATCTATAGGTGATACAGTTAAATACTGGGTAAAACCTGATATAGAGAATAGAATAAAAGAAAATAGTATTGTAGCATATTTTGACAGTGAAGTTTCCCAAATCACTGAAAGTGAAATAACCTTTAATCAAAAAGGAGAAACTATAACTATTGCTAATGATTTCGTATTGGCCTTAACAGGTTATCATCCAAACTTTGAGTTCTTGAGAAAAATAGGTGTACAAATAAAAGATCCTGTTACTTTAGAACCATTCTTTGATCCATTAACTATGCAAACTAATATTGACAGTTTGTATCTTGCAGGCGTAGTTTGTGGAGGTATTAACACCCATAAATTATATATAGAGAATTCTAGAATTCACGCCAAACATATCATAACACACATTATAGAGGAACATCGATATCTAGGGTGTTAATCTTTTCTTTAGAAACTATTGATTCTATAGAATATAATTTTATAAGCGCAAGAGAATCTTTACAAGTTCAGACTCTATTGATACAATACACTGACCTTTACATGCTACAGAATATCTTTAGATATGAGTATATAGTTTAAATGTCTAAAAAAGTATACTTAGACCACTACTAGAATATAGAACTTATTCTAAAGCCTTCTATTTTAAAGAAGTCTTTAGCTCTCCACCCTTTAATTAGATTTTGGTTATTTCACTATAGATAAAATTACACCTGTAGTAACCAAAATTATTAAAAATACTCAGGGGCTATTTCTTTAATGTATCTCAAGCTATTTAATTATATTACTCCCTTAGAATTCAACTACAAAAAATCACCTAAAATATATATCTTACAAACAAAATAACAAAACGAGTTGATAATTGAGAAAAATAAAAATATATTTATATTCTTTTAAACATATTATCAAATAACACATTAAAAAGTGAATAGTAAATTAATTGGAAGTATTCTTATCATAGGTGGAACCGCTATAGGCGGAGGAATGTTAGCTATGCCTATTATATCCTCAGGAGTGGGTTTTCCCGGCATTAGCCTAATATTAATTCTTATATGGATTGCCATGTGCTACACATCCATGTTATTAGTAGATTGTTATAAACATCATTCTCACACCGATGGACTAAATACAATGACCAGGCTCTACCTAGGAAAAGTAGGCTCGATTATAACTGGAATAGCCATGCTTACTCTAATGTATGCCTTGGTGAGTGCATATATAGCAGGAGGCAGTAATATTCTACATATAAATTTAATGAATCTTTTAAACCTTGAGATTTCACCTAGACAAACAGCCGTGGTATTCACTGTTATTTTTGGAGGTATAGTAGCTCTTGGGGCTAAAATTGTGGATATCACTACTAAATGGATTTTTTTCATTAAACTACTTTTCTTACTGATTATCATCCTTACAATGGTTGGATTTATAAACATAGATTACCTAGCTACTACTCCTTTAGAACAAAAACTACTCTACTCTTCTATTCCAATAATTTTCACTTCATTTGGTTTTCATATCGTTGTTCCTAGCATGGTGAAATACTTAAATGGAGATCAAGTCCTTCTTAAAAAAGCCTTCTTTTATGGTAGTCTACTACCTCTAGTAGTTTATTTAATATGGGAAATGTCTATCTTGGGAAGTATAGAACCACACACATTTTTCCAAATCATTCAAGACAACAAAGGATTGGAAGGAATGATCCTAGCCATAAGTAGTTTGTCTGAATCCTCTTGGATGCAAATCCCCATCAACGTCTTTACCGCTGCTGCTATATTAACTTCCTTACTAGGAGTAGCTTTGGCATTGTTTGACTATATAAAAGATTTAACCAAAAATGTATCTTTTATCAACAATAGATTTATACTATTTCTAATTACCTTTGTACCTCCACTTATTTTCGCTCTGTACTACCCACAAGGTTTCATTCTAGCTTTAAGCTATGCAGCCATATCTGTGGTAGTGACTTCTTTATTTATACCTGTTTTTATGTATATTCGTGTAAAGAAGGCTAGAGGTGAAAAAATATCTGTGCTAAATAAAATTAGTTTTACACTAATTATTTGCTTTGGTATTGGTATACTAATAATACAAACTCTGATGTCTATAGGAAAACTTCCCATATTAGATTAATGTCAACTAATTCTAAAAAATAAAAAAATGCAAAGATTCATAGGCAGTGTCCTAATTGTAGCAGGAACAACTATCGGAGCTGGGATGCTCGCTATGCCAATAGTATCTGCAAGTGTAGGATTTGGGTTTATGACCCTAATTTTATTTACAATTTGGTTTGCCATGTGTTACACATCTATCCTGTTAGTAAATGTTTATAAATACAATTCACCTAATGATGGGCTAAACACTCTAACCCATAAATATCTAGGTAATACTGGAGCTATTATTACAGCCTTAAGCATGCTAAGCTTAATGTATGCCTTAATAAGTGCTTATATAACTGGAGGGGGAGAAATAATTAAAACGAATCTTTACAATATTCTTAATATTGATATCAGTGCAAAACAAGCAGCGCTATTATTTGCAGTACTTTTTGGAGGTATTATTTTATTGGGAACAAAAGTTGTAGACCTAAGCACTAAAGTCGTTTTCACTATTAAAATAATATTTCTAGGTATTATTATTTTCATTTTACTTCCTAATATAAAAGTAAGCAACTTGGAATATTTACCCACTAGTACTTTACCTATTCTAGCTACTATACCGGTAATATTCACTTCTTTTGGATTCTATGTAGTAATTCCAAGTCTTGTAAACTATCTCCATGGAGATATAAAGAAATTAAAATGGGTCTTTATCATAGGAAGTAGCATTCCCTTAGTGTTATATATTATATGGGAACTAACCATACTTGGAACAATCGAAAATGGCATTTTTGCCAAGATCTTAAGAGACAACGCAGGTTTAGAAGGTTTATTAAGTGTTATTAGAAACGTATATGACTCTAATATTATTCGAATTGCCTTTAATATTTTTGCTGCCGCAGCAATTCTTACCTCTTTTTGGGGAGTAGCATTAGCTTTAAATGATTTTATTAAAGATCTAGGAAAGAGAAAATCTTACATTAAAAACAATTTCTCTGCTATTATTCTAACTTTCACTCCGCCTATTATTTTTTCTTTATTTTATCCAGAGGGTTTTATTCTTGCCTTAGGATATGCTTCCATATCCCTAGTGATATTAGCCTTAGTAATGCCAATGTTAATGCTAAGAAAAGCGCAAAGAGAAAATAAGGTCAAAAGTGATTTATTACAAAAGATACTCTTTGCCTTTCTTTGGATACTATCCATCGCGATAGTAGTGATTCAAATCACTATGTCGATGGAATTACTATAATAAAACAAGGCCGATCTATATGATCGGCCTTGTTTTTTTGTAGTATACTTTTTTAGTGTTTGCTAAAAAAAGCATATTATTATATTGACTTAGGATTTTTTAAAAGATAGGTAATAACATGCTCTGCACAACGCATACCAAACTGAGCTGGCATCCAACTATTGGTTCCGAAAAAAGATTTTTTATAATTCTTTCCATCGGTCATTTTTAAGCTAGTTTGATCTGGTGTTTCAGTAGTATATACAGCCTTTACCCCAGAAGAAATACCCTCTTTCTTAAGGCGTTTTCTAATTTGTTTAGCCAACGGACAAACATCTGTTTTACCTATATCTTTAACTACAATTTTACTAGAGATCATTTTACCTCCAGCTCCCATACAACTGATAACTTTTACCTTTTTTCTCTTAGCAGCTAGAATTAAATTAATCTTAGGCGTTACGCTATCAATACAATCTAATACATAATCAAAATCAGAAGTAACTATCTCATGAGCTCTTTCTGGAGAAATAAACTCTTCTATACAAATTAGATTCAGATCTGGATTAATATCTATTAACCTTTGTGCCACTAAACTTACTTTAGGTAATCCTATAGTAGAGTGCAAAGCTGGCAATTGTCTATTTATATTAGTCACATCAATAGTATCTCCATCAACAATAGTCATATTCCCAATACCTGCACGAGCTAAAACCTCTGCAGCAAAAGACCCTACTCCACCTAGTCCAACTACTAATATTCTTGCATTTTTTAATCTTTCCAAACCTTCTTCTTTAAAGAGAAGCTCAGCGCGTTCTTGCCATACTGCCATATGTGTATAATTTGTGTTAGCTATAAGCTATTGTTATTTTATTTATTAAAAACATTTTTATAATTTCTCTCTATAATATCCTGTATATTTTCTTCTAAACCTTTCGCTTTAGCATAGAGATCTTCTATCTTACAAGCAGCATCATTATCATTTTCTAAAAAAACATAGTTTTTATCCATCTCCATAAACACCTGCTGCAACTTTACAGATTTTAATAAAGCACTACCGAAACTAAGATAGAATCCCTTATTTTGTAGGCTACGTCCTAACTCTTTGGATTTTCTAAAACCATGTACAATTAATGGAATGGTAAGACTCAACTTTCTTTTGAGCTCGAACAATAATTGAAAATCAGAAACCATATGCAATATAACTGGTTTAGAATACTTTTGAGCAAGGAGTAACTGTCTTGTTAAAACCTGCATTTGAAGCTCCATAGAAGCTTGACTATTCTTATCTAGCCCACACTCCCCTACAGCAAAAAAACCTGGTAAGCCAATCTGTCTCTCCATTATATTTAACTCTCTCTGCAATGTTTCTTCCTGTATATACCAAGGATGAATCCCTACAGAAAATGTAGGCAATGTAATATCTAAATCTAAAGGATACTGGTTTACAATACCAATAACATTAGGTATTTGTTGTTTAAAGTGAGTATGAATATTAATAAGCATGGGGCAAAAATAAAAAAAGAGTTGCCATATAGGCAACTCTTTAATATAATATTAAAGTTATATACTTACTTTAAAGCTTTTATACTATGTTCAATAGTGGCAATTTTAGCTTCAGCATCTGCTGCCTTCTTTTGCTCGTTCTCAACAACTGCTGCTGGAGCACCGCTAACAAATTTTTGATTCGATAACTTTGCTTGTACAGATTTTAAAAAACCTTGTAAATATTTTAATTCCTCCTCTAACTTCTCGATCTCTTGTTCAATATCCACACTTCCAGTAACAGGAATGAAATACTCATTAGATTTCACACGGTAAGATAAAGCACCACTTACTTGATCATTGACATACTGAATATCACTAACATTACCCACTTTTTGAATCACTGTATCTAACCTTGTAGAAATACCTTCGGGATTTAGTATTTTCAACTCGATAGTCTCTTTAAATGAAATGTTTTTATCTTTTCTAATAGTACGAATTCCGGCAATTACTTCTTGTGTAAATTCAAATTCTTCAATTAACTTAGAGTCCATCGATGTAAATTCTGGCCATTTTGCAACCACTAAAGCATCCTCAGGTGTACGAGTAGTGATATGTTGCCAGATTTCCTCGGATAAGAATGGCATAAATGGATGAAGTAATTTCAAATTCTCCTCTAAAAATGCAATTGCAGAATTGTATGTTTCAATATCAATTGGTTGTTGATATCCAGGTTTAATCATTTCTAAGAACCAAGAACAAAAATCATCCCACACCAATTTATAACTCGTCATCAATGCATCTGAAATTCTATACTTCGTAAAATGATCTTCTATTTCCACAAGTGATTTTTGGAATTTAGAACGATACCATTCGATAGCCACTTTATTGCAAAGTGGTTGTTCAATATCCTTGCTTACCTCCCATCCTTTAATCAATCGAAACGCATTCCAAACTTTATTAGTAAACGCTTTTCCTTGATTACATAATTCTTCGTCGAATAAAATATCGTTTCCTGCAGAAGCTGATAATAAAAGCCCAACTCTAACTCCATCTGCTCCAAACTTTTCAATTAAGCTTAATGCATCTGGTGAATTACCTAAGCTCTTAGACATTTTTCGTCTTTGCTTATCTCTTACAATACCAGTAAAATACACATTATTAAATGGTTTTTCACCAGTATATTCCAGACCTGCCATAATCATTCTAGCTACCCAGAAGAATATAATATCAGGACCAGTGACCAAATCATTAGTTGGGTAATAGTATTTAAACTCCTCATTATCCGGATCGCTTATACCATTAAATACAGCCATAGGCCATAACCATGAAGAGAACCAAGTATCTAACGCGTCTTGATCTTGTATTAAGTCTTCCAAGGATAAAGATGGATTTCCACTCTTAGATTGAGCAAGCAATAAAGCTTCTTCTTTAGTTGTTGCTACAACAAAATCTTCTTTTCCATCACCATAATAATAAGCAGGTATCTGATGGCCCCACCACAATTGACGTGAAATATTCCAATCACGAATGTTCTCTAACCAACTCTTATAAGTGTTATTATATCTACTTGGGTATAACTTAACATCTTGAGTTTCTATTACAGCATCTAATGCAGGTTTAGCTAAACCTTCCATTTTTAAGAACCATTGATCCGACAAACGTGGTTCAATTACGGCCTTTGTACGCTCGGAAGTACCTACACTATTAATATAGTCTTCGACCTTATCCATTAAATCAAGATCTTGCAGTTCTTTAGAAATTAAATCTCTTACCACAAAACGATCCATTGTCTTATAATGTAAGCCTAAATCATTTAAAGTAGCATCATCATTAAAGATATCAATGATTTCTAGATTATGACGTTCTCCTAAATCTTTATCATTAATATCGTGAGCTGGAGTAACCTTTAAACACCCTGTTCCAAATTCCATATCGACATAGTCATCGAAAATAATAGGAATAACGCGATTACAAATAGGTACAATTGCTTTCTTTCCCTTTAAATGAACATATCGCTCATCATTGGGATTAATACAGATTGCCGAATCTCCTAAGATAGTCTCAGGTCGGGTAGTTGCAACAATAAGATACTCCTGTGAATCTTGAATTTTATACTTAAGATGATATAATTTACCTTGTCTTTCTTCATAAACAACTTCCTCATCTGATAAAGTAGTCTTTGCCTCAGGATCCCAGTTAACCATTCTATATCCACGGTAAATTAATCCTTTATTATAAAGATCAACAAAGGACTGAATTACTTGTTCAGACATTTTAGGGTCCAAAGTAAACTTAGTACGATCCCAATCACAAGAACAGCCAAGTTTTTTTAACTGCTCCAAGATAACTCCACCGTATTGGTGTGTCCAATCCCACGCATGTGCTAAAAATTCTTCTCTTGTTAAGTCGTTTTTATTGATTCCCTGCTCTTTCAATTTGGCCACGACTTTAGCTTCTGTTGCAATAGATGCATGATCCGTTCCTGGCACCCAACATGCGTTAAGCCCTTTTAAACGCGCACGACGAATTAATACATCTTGAATGGTATTATTCAACATGTGTCCCATATGTAAAACTCCTGTCACATTAGGAGGAGGAATTACAATAGTATAAGGTTCTCTTTGGTCCACTTCTGAGTGAAAATAATTATTTTCAAGCCAGTATTGGTACCACTTTTGCTCTACCTGTTTGGCATCAAATTGTGCAGGAATACTCATTATGATTATTTTTTTTCTTGTTTTAAATTTTGGACGAACACAAACCGCTATCTTTTTTAGTCAAGATAAAATACAATTCTTAAAAAACATGTATATTTGTGTAATGCAAAAATAGATATTACTAAGTAATAATAAAAAAAATACTCTTAAAATGACACAAAAGCTCTATTTCTTTTATTCCTATTACTGGTAAATTGTCTAAGACAAACATTAAAAACACAAAGTCAATGAAAAAATTAGCAAGCTTAATTGTTTTAGTTTTATTAACTAGCGTATCTTTTGCACAACAAGGTGCAAAAATCGATTTTTCTAATCCTAATAACACTATAGATTATGGAACTGTTATACAGGGTAAAGATAACGGATTAAGAACTTTTGATTTCACTAACACTGGTGACCAGCCATTAATTATAATGGAGGTTCGATCTACCTGTGGATGTACAGTTCCTTCAAAACCAACAGAGCCGATTTTACCAGGAGAAAAAGGAAAAATTGATGTAAAATATAATATGGCTTTAGGCAGAATTAGCAGAACTATTATCGTTGAAAGTAATGCTGTTAACTACACTAATGGAGTAGTTCCATTACGCATAAAAGGAGAAGTAATAAAAGAATAATCTCAAGTATTCTTGAGTTACAAAACACAATACTATAAAAAAAAGTTTATGAAAAATTCATAAACTTTTTTTTATAGATAACCACTAGCTTTCAAGGATCACTTAGAGTTTATTTTCGAAAATTATATTGTTAGCTATTGCTTTTTCAAAATTCTTCACATCTCTAACCTTTACCTTAGCATCAAAACCAGCAATATGTCTATTATGATGTATGTCTGATCCCGTAAAGTCAATTAGATTCTCCTTTAAAAGAAAGTTTGCAGCCTGTAATACGTGAGCTCCATAATAACCTGTAACAGACAATAGATTCATCTGAAATAAACAACCTGCTTTCTTTAACTTCTGATACATATCCGTATTGTTATGATAAAAGTTGTAACGCTCAGGATGTGCTAGAACTATTTGATAGCCTTGTTTTCTTAATTCATATAAAATATCTAATAACTGAATAGGAGGATTCATATAAGACATCTCCACCAATACATAGTTCTTATCAATACAAAGCAATTTCTCTTGCTCCATTCGATTTAAAAAACTTTCATCCATCAGATATTCCGAAGCAGTACGCAAAGAAACTAATTCAGCATGTTCTTTTGCTATACCCCAAAATTCATTGTGCTTACTAATTATTCCTTCTTTAGTGTTATCCCAAACCAAAGGTGTAGTATGAGGAGTAGCAATAGCTTGCTTAAAACCTAGTTCCTTCATACTATTTATAATACCTTTTGTATCCTCTAAAGTTTTTGCCCCATCATCAATCCCATACAATAGGTGAGAATGAATATCGATATAATTATCAGGAATCAACTGCCTTAAAGTTGGTGTAGATTTAAAAATTGAAAACATATTTTTTGCTTAAGAATGAGTTTTCCTTGGAGGGAAAATAAAACAATAATCTTTTATTAAAGACACTAAAGTTAATAAAAACAAACCAAGGGTTAGAATTAATTTTAAAGAAAATAAATTTACTCCTACGTATGCAAATAAGCAAAGTCCTAAAATCGCATAAAGTGCCTTATTGACTTTATTGTTATTTCTAAAAACTGCTAATAGAATAAAAACTGGATTAAATAACAAAATACTACTATTTAATGCGAATTCACTATGGCTAGAGTAAATGGATAATCCTAGCAAGAAAACTCCGAAAACACCATAAATGAAATATATAGTTTTCCTAAGTTTAATACTTATCCAACTAAATATTGCTATAACAAGAACTATAGCATTAAAAAACCAAGCACTAGTATAAAAAGAAGTGGTATTATTCAATGAAGTACTTTGGTAGATTAGCTGATTCTGCTTAGCTAAAGCAACACCATCAATAAATGTATGGGCTAAAGATTCTTGTAAGATAAAAGGTAAAAAAACACTACTACTAGGTAAATCAGTCTTTTTACCAAGCAGAATATTAATTCCTAAATCATCTAAATACTTTGTTTTTACGTAACTGCTCAATATATCGCGATAGCTGCCTTGGTTTAAAGTAACATTTGTATCTAATTTGACTCCAGTAGCCTCTTGTAAAACATCTACAACTTTAGTTGTACAATTCTGTTGAATAAATTCATATAAAAAGGTTTTATTTTGTGGAAGTATAGCAGTATTTAAAATATCGAATACCTCTTGTTTTTGTTGAAGAGTTAAATTTAATTCTTGCAAATAAACACTCCTGTCTTCATAGATGTATGAACTGACAAATCTTTCGAAAGTGGTATAATCGACATAATACAATAAATTCCCTTTTACGAACTTAGCTGTAAAATTAGGGGTATTAAAATCAAACATACCATAATTATATACTCTATCTATTCCTTTTAGTGGATCTTTGACCCAAATGGCGGTATGCCCATATAAAGCATGAGCAGCGTCTGATGTCCCACAAGTAAGCACACTAATTTCACTATTAGCAGAAAGCAACTTAGTTTGTGCAGGTACAACTGTGATGCAAAAAAAACAAAAAATAAAAAAAATAAAATTTTTCATGGATAGCATATTTAGTCAATTCTACAAAGTAAATAAACAATTGTAAAATACTTTGAACTAAAATTTAAAAGTGTAAATGTAAAACATTTTTAAACAAGGTACTTAAACAAGCTTAAATATCAAATATTACAAACAAAAGGAATAATGCCTGAGAATGTACTTAATTCTAACTTTTATAATACATTTGTATTTCACAATGGATGTGTAGAAACGCAATACATCTATAAAAATTAACTTATGAAAAAACATATCCCAAATCTTATCACGTTACTAAATCTACTCTCTGGATTAATTGCCTGCGTATATACCTTTGATGACAATATTCAAATGGCTTTTATTTGGGTATGTATTGGAATATTCTTTGATTATTGGGATGGCTTTGCTGCAAGAATGTTAGATGTAAAAAGTGAATTAGGATTACAACTCGACTCTTTAGCCGACATGGTCACAAGCGGGGTAGTTCCTGGCTTAATGGTCTATAAACTACTTGCCAATATTCAAAGTAACCAACAAGTGTATGCTTTAACCCCCGAAACTATGTACATGGCATTTGTGCCTTACCTAGGATTTATCATTACATTAGGAGCTTGTTATCGTCTAGCTAAGTTCAATGTAGATACGCGCCAAAGTGAATCCTTCATTGGATTACCTACACCTGGTAACGCTCTATTTATTTTAAGCCTCCCTATGATTGCGGCAACTACAGATTCTAATTTTTTAATTGACACTATAAGTAATCCATATGTTTTAGTGATAATTAGTTTTCTTAGCGCCTATATTATGAATGCTGAGCTACCTTTATTTTCTTTAAAAATAAACCCAAAGAAAATAGCACAATACAAATTACAACTAGTATTTATGCTAAGTTGTATAATTCTCTTACTACTACTACAATACGTAGCTATCCCAATTATAATACTACTTTACATCTTTTTATCGGTCATAAAAAATTTAAATACCGCCAAGACAAAATAAGGCAGCAAAACACATTTGAACCTAAAGAGACTTCATAAAAACAATATCCTAAACAAAACCACCTTAGAGTGGTTTTGTTTTTTTTATATATAAGATAACGTACTACCTTTTTTAGCAACTTGATTTCAACGAAATCTAGACATACAAACACAATACTACTTCAAGGAGAACCACTTTAAAGCCCCTTTGATAAACTTATTAATTAAATAAATATAAAAAAAACTTCAAATCAATGTAAATTAAACAGTTCTTCACACAATAATCTTCTATTAAACACTGTTTAAATAACTAAAGATATCAATTTTAATAACAGAATATATAGATAAACTATAATCATAGTAATTCAAACCTATCAAAAAAACATTTTAACTCTACCACAACCCTTAACATTAACCTTATTTTTAGTTTTGTTAATTTCATCCTTATTTTTTAAACAAAATACACATAGAGACAAATTATATCCAACCTTTATTAAAAATACCAAAAAAAAATTACCTTTGCGGGTCATTATTCAATATTACTCTTAATAATAAAAGTGTTTTAACGAAAACTTAGCTTTCTTAAATCTAGTGTAAAAAAGATAATACTACAAATATTACTTCTTACCTATAAAAGTAAACAGTGGGTTGAATTCTAAGTATTTCTTTAATCACTTTTATCAAAACTTAAAAAACAATTTTAATATGTTTGACTTTTTAACCCCAACTATTACAACATTTATCATTTATTTGGTTATTGTACTAGGAATAGGTATCGTAGCTTACTTACGTACAAAAAACTTCTCTGATTATATTTTAGGAGGTAGAAGTTTTGGTCCTGTTGTGACTGCTTTATCGGCAGGCGCATCTGACATGTCAGGTTGGTTACTACTTGGATTACCAGGAGCTATTTATGCTAGCGGTCTTTCTGAAAGCTGGATTGCAATCGGTCTAGTGACAGGAGCTTACTTTAACTGGAAGCTAGTTGCAGGTAGACTTCGAGTACATACCGAGATAAACAACAACGCTCTAACATTACCAGACTTTTTCCAACATAGATTTGGAAAAGAAGGTAATCTGGTAAAAACAGTTTCAGCAATAACAATTCTATTCTTTTTTACAATTTACTGTGCTTCTGGGATGGTAGCTGCAGCTCGTTTATTTGAGACTCTATTCCACATGGATTACATACCAGCTCTATACTTAGGAGCATTAGCCACTATCGCTTACACATTTTTAGGAGGTTTCTTAGCAGTTAGCTGGAGTGACACCATTCAAGCTACATTAATGCTCTTTGCGCTTATATTAACCCCTGTAATGATTATTTTACACCTTGGAGGTTGGGATATGGTTGTTTCTTTGACAGAACAAGCAACACAACATACTAACATTCAATATTCTAGCTTAACCAACAACTCTTTTATCGCAATTATTAGCGCTGCTGCTTGGGGGTTAGGATATTTTGGACAACCACATATCCTTGCACGCTTTATGGCTGCCGATGGAGTAAAAACTATGAAAAATGCTAGAAGGATAGGAATGACCTGGATGGCACTTTGTATGATTGGAGCTGTAGCTATAGGTTATTTTGGAATAAGCTATTTCCAAGAAAACCCTCAACATGCTGCCGCAGTAACGGCAGATCAAGAGTTAGTTTTTATTGAGCTTATCCAATACTTGTTCAATCCATGGGTTGTCGGAATTCTTCTTTCAGCTATTTTAGCAGCTGTTATGAGTACTTTATCCGCTCAATTACTAATGTCTTCAAGTACATTAACCCAAGATTTCTACAAAGCTTATTTTCGCAAGAAAGCTAGTGAAAAGGAATTAGTTTGGACTGGTAGACTAGGAGTATTACTAATTTCTCTTATAGCCATTTTTATTGCATACAACCCAGATAGTAGAGTATTAGCTCTAGTAGCACAAGCTTGGGCTGGATTTGGAGCTGCATTTGGACCAGCTATATTATTTACTTTGTTCTGGAAAAAAACTACTGGATTCTCTGTACTAATAGGAATTATAGTGGGTGCTTTAACTGTAGTTATATGGCCAATACTTTTTGGACCAGCATTATATGAAATTATACCAGGGTTTGCTTTTAGTGCTCTAGTGATTTACTTGCTATCTAAAAACGCAAAAAACTTATCACAAGAACACTATCAAGTTTTTGACAAAGCAGATCAGATATACCACAGAGAGAAATAATCTGTTCTTTAATATATTCTAAAATAAACTACCTCTTATCCACTGCGGGCAAGAGGTAGTTTATTTTTTATAATTCTACAATAATTAGTCTTAAATAAGGTACCTTTGCATCTTTTAAATCTTTGCATAAAATGTCTACTTCTAAGACACATCCTATTTATAATATACAGTTTTTTCTAGTGTGTTTAAGCTCCTTGCTTTTCTCTGCTAGCTTTAACATGCTAATCCCTGAACTCCCAGAGTATTTGGCAGATTTAGGAGGTAGTAAATACAAAGGATTAATTATTGCATTATTTACCCTTACAGCTGGTATTTCCAGACCCTTTAGCGGAAAACTAACGGATAATATTGGTAGAGTACCCATTATGGCGATAGGAAGCATTGTGTGTTTTATATGTAGTTTACTATACCCTATTTTAACAAGCGTCTCGGGCTTTCTTTTGCTGAGACTTTTACATGGTTTTTCAACAGGTTTCAAACCCACCGCAACAGCAGCATACGTAGCAGACATTGTCCCTCAAAATAGATGGGGAGAAGCCTTAGGCTTACACGGTATATGCTTTAGTACAGGAATGGCAATCGGTCCTGCTATAGGTAGTACTATAAAAATATACACCTCTATTGACTTTCTATTTTATACTTCCTCTTTCTTGGCATTACTTTCTATTATTATTTTAATAAATATGAAAGAAACGCTCAAAGAAAAACAAAAATTCACCTGGAAACTTTTAAAAATAAACAAAAAAGATGTCTTTGATTTAGATGTCTTACCAGCGGCTTTAGTAACATGTCTATCCTATGTTTCTTATGGAGTAATACTTACCCTTATCCCAGATTGGACCCAACACCTAGGGTTAAGCAATAAAGGAATTTTCTTTATGATCTTTACTATTGCCTCTTTACTTGTACGTTTTATAGCTGGTAAAGTATCAGATAAATATGGACGAGTAATTATCATTAAAATAGGGCTCGTTATCTTAAGCATTGCACTTTTTATGATCGCATATCTGCCTAGTATTACAGGATTATATTGTGGGGCTTTTGTCTATGGAATCTCTCTAGGTATACTATCACCAGCCTTAAATGCCTGGACAATTGACTTTAGTAAACCTAATCAAAGAGGTCGAGCAATGTCTACAATGTACATTTGCTTAGAACTTGGAATTGGTTCGGGAGCATTATTAGCCGGATGGTACTATCACGATGTCATTGCCAATATCCCTACTATAACAATGTCTAGTGCTCTTGTAGTAATACTAAGTCTAGTTTATGTCTTTATTAAACAAAAACCAAACTGGACAGTGTACCAAAAGAACACCAATTAGTTTAGCAACTTAAATCACCTATGGCATTAAGAGCAATTAATGAAACTATACAGAAGTTCTCCAAGGGAATTCTCTGGATATCCAAAGCCAGAAACAATCTTTACAAAATAGACAAGCTAGTTATCTACTAGAGTAGATAATGAGCGATATATAATAGTAACAGCTCTAACACAAAGCCTTACGCCAAATGCGTTAATATCAAAATACAATTATTCTTAAATCTGTATATGAAACCCAATATAGTGCGAGTTTATTTTACTGCTCCAATTATTAATGTAACTACAAGTTTTAAGATTTAACTACTAAAAGCTTTACTATCTTATATAAACCTTTTCAAAATAAATAAGGGGCC
>CANROJ010000034.1 GCA_947632215.1 uncultured Flavobacterium sp.
ATTAAAACCATTAAAACCATTAAAATAGTTTTAATATTGCTAGAATAAACTATATTATAGTAGAATTGAGTTCTATTTATTAAGGTTAAATTTGTTAAAATATTGTATTTTTTGTCTACCTTTTAGGGTGTGTCGATGTAATATAATCTATAAAAATATTTGATTATTGAAATAAGTTTCTATATTTGCCTTAACATTAAGAATTAAAGAAATATGTTTATATCTGTTATAAAGAAGGGAAAGAAGGTATACTTACGTCAAAACTCGTGAGCAGTTTCTCTGTAGATATAAATTAGATATATAAAAAAGGGACTTGTCATCACGACAAGTCCCTTTTTTATTGTCTTACTAGCCACTATAGATAGGTGGGCAGGAATTTGAAAAAACACAATTAATAAGAAAAATAATCAATTAACTATTTATGAAAGTTTTAAAATTTGGAGGAACCTCTGTAGGAACCCCACAGCGAATGGAGCAATTGCTTACTATTATTGAGTCACAACCAAGTGATATGCATTTAGTAGTACTTTCAGCTGTTTCAGGTACAACTAATGCTTTAGAGCATATTTCCCAATTGTATTTAGATCAAAATAAGCAAGAAGCAAAAAAGGCAATTGACGTTTTATATGATAGTTATAAAACTTTTATTAAAGAGTTATTTACTAAGGATGAATTCCTTGAAAATGCCCAAAATATTATCGATAAGCATTTTAATTTATTATATGAATTAGCTAAGGACTTGTTCACTAAAGTTGAACACAGAATTGTTTTGGCACAAGGTGAGTTACTTTCTACTGCACTATTTCATTGCCATTTAAAAGAAAGAAACGTAGCTAGTGTTCTACTGCCTGCTTTAGATTTTATGCGCATGGATCAAGAAAACGAACCAGATGTAGATTTTATTCAAGCCAATGCAAAAGCTGCTTTAAATAAATATCCAAGTGAGACTTTATTTATTACACAAGGATATATATGTAGAAATGCTTTTGGTGAGGTAGATAATTTACGTCGTGGAGGTTCGGATTATACTGCATCTTTATTGGGAGCAGTATTACAAGCCCAAGAAATTCAAATTTGGACAGATATTGATGGATTTCATAACAATGATCCACGTTTTGTTCAAAATACAAAACCTTTGTCTCATTTGAGTTTCGATGAAGCAGCTGAGCTTGCCTATTTTGGAGCAAAAATTTTGCATCCTCAAAGTGTTTTTCCCGCTAAGCGCTTTAACGTTCCTGTGCGCTTACTAGATACAATGGAACTCTCAGCAAAAGGAACTTTAATTTCATCGGCTAGTCAAAGTGATAATCAAATTGTTGCCATTGCTGCCAAGGATGGTATTACAGCTATTCGTATCAATTCTTCCAGAATGCTTTTAGCTTATGGATTTTTAAGACGTGTTTTTGAAGTTTTTGAACGCTATAAAACACCTATTGATATGATTACTACCTCTGAAGTAGCGGTATCTTTAACTATAGATGATACTTCTAATTTGGATAAAATTGTAAAAGAATTAGAATACTTTGGTAGTGTTGAATTAGATTATGATCAATCAATCGTTTGTATAGTTGGTGACTTTAAACGCAATACCCATGGACATGCAACTATTGTGTCAGAAGCAGTAAAACATATTCCAATTCGTATGATTTCTTATGGAGGAAGCGAACATAATATATCTATTTTAGTTCCATATAGTTATAAAGTAGAAGCTTTAAGATCTCTACATAACCGTTTATTTTAAAAAAAAGATGAAAAATATTTTCGATAATTTACAAGACCATTCTACTCCTTTTTACTATTATGACTTGCCATTGTTAAGGCAAACTCTTAACAGTGCAAAACAAGAGGCAGATAAATATGGCTTTCATATTCACTACGCAGTAAAGGCCAATAATAATCCTAAAATTTTACAGACTATTAGCAGTTTTGGTTTGGGTGCCGATTGCGTAAGTGGGCAAGAAATTCAACTGGCAATAGATAATGGTTTTAATAAGCATCAAGTGGTTTTTGCTGGTGTTGGTAAAACCGATAAAGAGATAAAGATAGCTTTACAAAATAATATTCAAGCTTTTAATGTTGAATCTGTCCAGGAATTAGAAGTAATTGCTCAGTTAGCTCAGCAAATGGGAGTAAAGGCAAACATAGCCTTGCGTATTAATCCAAATATTGATGCTAAAACTCACCATTATATTACCACAGGTCTGGATGAAAATAAGTTTGGAATTATGGCTGGAGAATTAGCCAATTGTCTTTCTATTTTTGAACAAAACAAGAATAATCTTGATTTTGTAGGATTGCATTTTCATGTAGGTTCGCAAATTACAGATTTAGATGTGTTTAGAAATTTATGTATAAAAGTAAATCAGTGGAATTCTTATTTTATAGATAAGGGATTTACCGTGCCAATTTTAAATTTAGGTGGAGGATTAGGAATTAATTACGCAGAACCGGATAAGGAAGATATCGTTGATTTCAAGGCTTTCTTTAGTTTGTTTAATGAGTTTTTAGACATAGATAAATCTCAACAAATACATTTTGAGTTAGGTCGTTGTATTGTAGGTAATTGTGGAAGTCTTATCTCAAGAGTTTTATATATTAAGAATGGCTTAAATAAAAATTTTGCTATTTTGGATGCGGGTATGACAGAATTACTTCGTCCAGCACTTTATCAGGCTGTTCATAAAGTACAAAAGATTAACAATACTTTTGATCAAAAACAAAAAGTTAGATACGATGTAGTAGGTCCTATTTGTGAGAGTAGTGATTGTTTTGGCAAAGATATAGAGTTACCTCTATTAGAAAGAGGAGATATGCTTGCAATTCGCTCTGCGGGAGCTTATGGAGAGGTAATGTCTTCTCGCTACAACTTAAGAGAGGAATTAAATTTTGTTTTTAAAGATTAAATAACTCTAAGGTAAGATGGTATTTGAAATAGTTTACTATTTTTACCAGAGCTAGTGAAATATTTTAAAACTAGAAATTGTAAAATAAAAAATATAAAAGATGAAATTAGGTGACATAGATGTTGTTGGAGAAATCATAGATTTAAATTTTCAGTTATTAAGAACGCAAATTCTTTTAGAAGAAGTATTAAAGCATAATGCAGATACATTAAAATTACCTTCTAAAGAGGCTATGGAAGAGATAAATGAGTTTGCATTTAAAGCTGTTCAAAATAAATTCCCCAATATGAATATTAATCGTAAGGAAGACAAGCTTAAAAAAGAAATAGAGGAAATTAAAGAGAAGAGAGAACTATAAGTAAAATTGTTCTTTTTTGAATACATTTAAGTAATCAACTATAAAGTGTTTTTATAAAAACAGTAAATTAGCATTGTTTGGTTAAAAATTATAGAAATGCTTGCTTAAATTACTCGAAATAAAACCGAAAAAAAGAGGGGAAATTATAACTATTGATTTATAATTTCCCCTTTTTTTTATTCAAGGTATTTTATTGATTTTTTAAAATCAAAAGATATTTTATAATCCTATGTTAGTTAGATGCAATATTCAGCACTCCATTCTTGTTGACCTCTGTTTAATCTACATTGGTAACTTTCCTTTATTTTTGTTACTCTAAAGGTGTTTTGTGGAGTTTTAACCAAATCCATTATAACTCTTTTAGCTCGTATCGCTGGACTTTGGGACTGGTCTTCTAATAAAGATATAGTAATATTGGAAGGGTCAAGATTAATTTTTTTACGCAATACGTATAAATATTCGCTTCCTGGATCTTTATCCTCTGGAGAATATTCTTGCATAATTTGAGCCTCTGTGGTTAGATTCTTTTCTTTAATGGCTTTATTTAATGCTGCAATACGATTCGAGCCAATAGTTCTAAACTCTCTATCTTCGGCAGTTTGGTCAGTGTCTAAAATCACATGATAGTCTAGTTTATTGTCATTCTTTGTTCCACAAGCTGTGCTTAACAATGCAACGACAATTACTATTAACATTAAAATATTTTTCATAGATTAAATAGATTTTACTAAGTGCAAAGGTACAAAAATAGGTTCTTAGTCTTTTGGTTAATTTGTGAAATTATTACTAAAGGATAGTTAATTATATTTCGTAATTTAGTGTATATATTAGTTTTTTTTGTTAAATGCCAATTTCTACTTGCATGCGTAGATACCAATTGTTTTTTGAGGGTAAATTTAAGTAGTTTAGGTGGTCATAGGTAAGTTCTGCCTGAAGTTTAAAGGCATGTTCCCAAATATATTTTGTTACTCCAATGGAATATTCCGTTGTGTTTGGTAAATTAAAGTTTTCTCTTAGTACCGACTTCATAGTTTGTGTGGATACTCTACCTATTAAAGAAATGTCGTTTTCAAATAAGTAACTTAGCTGATAGTCTAATCCATGACCAGCAAATACGTAGTTATCTTTAGTTACTCCCTCTGGAGTTACTAAAGTAGATATTGGGTCCTGTAATTCTCTATTCATATAGGCAACCATAGCAGACCATCCATTGTACTTTAGGATTGCATCAGATAAAACGGCCGTGTAATCTTTTGTGCCATATAAAAGTTCTCCTTGTTGACCTTGATTTAAGTGAGAGTTATTAGCGTAAGAGAAGGTCGTACCTATCATTAATTTAGGGCTAATTTCTCTAAAGTGATCTCCTTCAAAAAAAGCACCGTTATTGCTAAATGCTCCTAATGGATAAATTTCTCCACGTCCTGTTAATGTATAGCTAGCTAATTTTTGTTTAGCATTGAAATTTCTTCCTCTACCTGAACTTATGGCTGTTTTAATAGCATAACCAAATTTATCCTTAGGTGTTCTCACATAGTAGGCTTGCAGACCAAAGTCTCTATCTAAATTGAATCTAGCGTTATTAATAGAGCGATCCGTTAATTCAAGTGCTCCGGAAGAGTTAGTTCTTTGTCTGTTTCCTGGAAGTTTAGTTTGTCCGAAAATAATGCTCCAATACGTATTGGGCTTATAAGTAATGGCTGCGTCTCTAATAATATTGGGATGTTGTCCTAAGGTAGGGCTGCCCATATCTCCTGGAGTAAAAGAAAGCTGGATGGCATATAAAAATTTTGGACTACCAACATAACCATCAAAGCGAAGTCTTAATCGTCTAACTTGAGCATCGTATGTTGCTTTTTCATCTTGATTGAAGTATCCTGTTACTCTGTTTTGCATACGAAAACGTATGTTTAATTGAAATATACTGTCATTAGAAGTTATTCCCAATCCACTTCCATAACTATAGTGTGGTAAATCTTCTAATTGGATATCTGACACGTGGTTTAAAAAAGAAGTGGTTGCGTTTTTTTGGGCTTCTATTTCTTTTTCTTGCTCCTTAAATTGTTGCTTTTGCTCTTCCAATTCTTTTTTCAGTTCAACAAATTGTTGTTCTAAACGCCTTAATTGTTGTTCTTGTTGCTCTAAAGCTGTTTGGTTTTGAGCAAATCCAAATCCACTTGCTAAGAGTAGGATGGTTAGGTAAATATTTTTCATAAAAATTAAATGTGTTGCTTTGCAAAAATAGCATTAGTTTTGCAAAAAGCTATAAAGCCATAGAATATTTTAAATTTTACAATCAAGTAGGTTCTTATAGCTATATAATACGTTAAAAATAATTTTAGATGAAATATATAGGTTATCACTTTACTATTGAGCCTAAAGAATTAGGTAGTGAAATTTTACTTGCAGAATTATCCGATACTGCTTTTGAGAGTTTTCAGGAAACGGAAATAGGTCTTAGCGCCTATGTACAAGAGACTTTATGGTCAGAAGATATTTTGCAAGGGCTATATATTCTTGAAAATCCAGAGTTCACAGTATCGTGGATTAAAGAAGATATTGCTCAGGTAAATTGGAATGCAGAATGGGAGAAGAATTTTGAACCTATAGATGTGGACGGAATTTGTTATGTAAGAGCTCCTTTCCATGCTCCTATTAATAGTACCTATGATGTAGTTATCGAGCCTAAGATGAGCTTCGGTACAGGTCATCATGAAACTACTTTTATGATGATTAGACAAATCCTACAGAATTCTATGAAGGATAAAGTAGTATTAGACATGGGTTGTGGTACTTCTATTTTAGGTATTTTAGCTAGTATGACAGGCGCTAGTAAAGTTGATGCTATTGATATTGATACTTGGTGTTGTGAGAATTCACTTGAAAATGCTCAGCGTAATAACTGTAACAACATCCATGTCATGGAAGGTGATGCTAGTATTTTACCTACCCAACCAACTTATGATGTTATTTTAGCCAATATTAATAGAAATATTCTATTAAATGATATGCATACTTATGTGGCTGCTTTAAATAAAGGTGGTCAAATATACTTTAGTGGTTTCTATACCCAGGATATCGAAAGTATCCAAAAGTGTGCAGAAGATTTGGGCCTTGTGTTTGAAAAACAGTTAGAAAGAAATAATTGGGTATCTTTGAAGTTCATTAAATCATAATAACTGTAGATTCAATTTTCATAGAATGAGTACCCAAGAAAAAGTCCTTCCAGAAATTAAGGTAGAAGAATTAATTAGTGGAACAAGTCAAATTGTTCTTCACAATGACGATGTCAATACATTCGATCACGTTATAGAAACTTTAATGCGCGTTTGTAATCATAGTTCAGAACAAGCGGAGCAATGTGCTATTTTAGTACATTACAAAGGTAAATGTACCGTAAAAACTGGTGAATTCTCTATTTTAAAGCCGCAGTGTTTACTGCTTCTAGATGCTGGATTAAGCGCCGAGATACAATAGGTCTTAATTAAGATATATATAGCAATAGTAGTATAAAAACAATAAGCCAATCTTTTATAAGGTTGGCTTATTATTTTTTAGATCTTTTTTTGCTGTATCGACAAAAGAAACACACCTCACTTTAGTTGTTATTTGTATTAATTTATTAGTTTTAACTAAAATATTAAATGGTATGAAAGTAAAATTATATTTCATAGGATTTTTAATCCTGAGTATCTTTATGCAGTCATGTGTTCTAAAAGAAGAAATACATGTGAGCAGAAAAGGAGAAATTGACTATGGCTACTGGGTAGATTTTAGTTCTATGATGGGATTGATGAGCTCCGAGCAAATTGCACAAATGCTAAAAGAGAGTGATTCCTTTGCAAATATGGGATCAGTTAGTCTATTAGATTTTATAGAATCTCGTTCGGATAAAGAAAAAAATCAAGCCAAATTAGATAGTCTATTTAAAGTACATCCACAGTATAAAGAATTAGCAAAAAAAGTAAAAATAGCCTCGCAACTCAATAAAGAAAGTGGTAAGATTTACTTTACCTTTAAAAGTAAAGATTATAAAGAGTTTAATGCTAGTTTACAGGATTTGCAAGAGCTTTTTCAAGTAAGTAAAGCTTCTGAAGCTTTGAACAAGAATAATGGCAATTTCTGGATTGACGCAAGTAGTGAGTATTTTTATAGTGCAAAAGAATTCAAAAGAAATATTCCGGTCAAAGCACAAGAAGTCTTGGAAAGCAATCTAGCTAAAATAGGTGATGTAAATCTGATGCAATATGAGCTCAAAATAAGCTTTGATCAAAAAATTAAGACAGTCTCTTATCAAGAAGCTCAAATAAGCCCAGATGGTAAAGGTTTTACAATGAGCTTTAATTTAGTTGATATTGTGAAAAATCCATCTCTATTGCAGTATACGGTGCAGTTTCACTAAAAGACTATAATGTGAGTGGGTTGTTTTATACAAAATAGCAATGCCCCAAGAAGTTAGTACTTTTTGGGGCATTGTTATGTTTTTAGGTATGTATTAAATTAAATACCTCCTATAATTTTACCATATTAGTAGATAAAGCCTCTATGAATTTACCAATAGGACCCTTTACCATCATTGCCATCATAGGGTTAAAGCTTCCTTCGAAATCCAATTGAACCTCACAGCTATTAGCATCAAGCTCAATAATATTACCAGTTAAAGTAAATGGTAATTTATCACTTGCTGCTCCTAAGACAACTTGAGAAAAAGGAGTTTGTGACTTTTTTTGTAATTTAATTTCTGGCATACCTTTTAAAGCAAAGATGAAAGAGTCATCTGAAGTTACTTCAAATTTAGCGATAGATTCTGGCATTAGAGTTTCGAAATTCTTGATGTCATTTAAAGAATTGAAAATTTTCTCTGCAGATTTTTCTATTTTTATTTTTGGGCTTTGTAAATGCATAATTAATGTTTTAAAGGTTGTTTTATTGGTTCCACACCGATGGGTTTTCTCTCCACTCTCTTAGGGTTTGTAACTCATGATCGGCGATATAGTTTTGTTCTACCGCTGCGTTTAATAAAGAACTATAGTTGCTTAAGGTAGTTAATTCTATTGAGGCTTGAGCGAAGTTATCTTCTGCAACTTGAAATTCATAGGTAAAGATAGCTGCCATCCCTAAGATTATAGCTTCGTTTTCCTTTAGAGCCTCTACTGCTTGTAGACTACTTTTTCCAGTACTAATTAAATCTTCAATTACTACTACTTTCTTACCTGGTTGTAGGTAACCTTCAATTTGATTTTTTCTACCGTGTTTCTTTGGTTCTGGTCTAACATATACAAATGGTAAGTCCAAAGCCTCGGCAACCAATAACCCAATACCAATAGCTCCTGTTGCAACCCCGGCAATAACTTCCACTTGTGGATATTTTTGCAAGATGTTTTTAGCGAACTCCTGTTGTAGGAACTTTCTAATTTCAGGAAAAGAGAGTGTGATACGATTATCACAGTAAATTGGCGAATTCCATCCAGAAGCCCAAATAAAAGGATTTTTAGGATTTAATTTAATTGCGTTAATTTGCAAAAGTGATTCGGCCGTTTTTTGCGCTGTTTCTTTATTAAAAATCATAATACAAATGTATAAAGTTTTTGTAAACGACAAACCATTGTTCTTAACTGATAAGATCGAGAAAGAAACCGATTTTCAATTGTTTTTATTGAACAGTGTCGATATTGACAAAATTATCATTAAATATTTTCAAAATAAAATAGATAAGGCATTTTTATATCATCCGGACAAAAAAGAGATTTTAAAGAAGATAAAAGCAAAGATTCCTGTTCAAAAAGCAGCTGGTGGTGTGGTATTTAATGATTTGGGAGAAGTTTTATTTATAAAACGTGGAGGTAAATGGGATTTGCCTAAGGGAGGAATGGAGAAAAATGAGACAACCCAGCAAACTGCTCTTCGAGAAGTAGAAGAGGAGACAGGGGTTGGAGAATTGAAAATTATCGATAAGTTATCCAAAACCTACCATGTATTTAAGCGAAATGGAAAATATCGTTTAAAGATAACTTCTTGGTACAAAATGAGCTCAACTTTTAAGGGAGACCTTGTGGGGCAGTTGGAAGAAGGTATTGAGGATGTTTGCTGGATGCCAGTTGATCAAATATCTAAGGCAATGGATAATACCTATGAAAATATACGCTTGTTAATTGACGAGCTTGCTTTACTTGAGTCTAATTAAGTGAATTCACCAAGGTCTTTATAACCTTGTTAGACAAAATAAGTCTTTTATATTAATAGAAATACCCCAAAAATGTTAACTAAACTTTTTTTGGGGGTATTTTGCTTTTTTATTCAATACGTACTGAATTGGGAACTAGTTTGGTGTAATCTCCTTTATTTCGGATAACATCTCTGACTATACTTGAGGAAATAAAAGAAGTACTAGCGGCAGTTAAAAGAAAAACAGTTTCCATTTTAGTTAAAAATCTGTTAGTATGCGCTATAGCTTTTTCGAATTCAAAATCCGCTGGATTTCTCAAGCCTCGTAAAATAAATTGTGCATCTATTTTTTCACAATATTCAGTAGTTAAACCTTCATAAGTATCCACCTCTATCTGAGGATTTCCCTTAAAGGCTTGCTCTATAAAGTTCTTTCTTTGTTCTAGAGAAAACATATATTTTTTGTCTGCATTTACTCCAATGGCAACTACAATTTTATCAAATAAAGGTAATGCTCTAGTAATAATATCCACGTGCCCATTTGTAATGGGGTCGAAGGAGCCTGGGAAAACTGCTTTTTTAATCATGTTTTATTTGTTTTTTATCTAGGGCTAGTTCAATTGCATTAGTAAATAATTCTTTTAAAGAAATTCCTGCCACTTGGGCTTGTTGAGGTAATATACTTCCACTTGTTAAGCCGGGAATGGTATTCATCTCCAATAAAAATGGAACATCGTCAACTAAAATGAATTCACTACGAGAGAAACCACTCATATTTAAAATGGTATAAATTCTTTTAGCCACCTGTTCGATTTCCTGAGTTATTTTCTCACTCAATCTCGCTGGTGTGATTTCTTGACTCTTACCTTGGTATTTTGCCTCATAGTCAAAGAAGTCGTTTTGTGAAACTATCTCTGTGATGGGAAGCACCGTGATTTGATTTTGGTAGTTGATAACTCCTACCGATACTTCTGTTCCTTTAAGAAAGCTTTCAATCAGGATTTCGTTATCCTCTTTATAAGCTGCTTGAATTGCTTGTAAAAGCTCATCAGTGTTGCGTACCTTAGAGATACCAAAGCTAGATCCAGAGCGATTAGGTTTTACAAAACAAGGAAGACCTACTTTGTTAATAATAACCTCAGGATTAATCAAGTCCCCTTGGTTTAAATAGTAGGAGATAGCTGTTTTTATGCCATAGGGTTTTAAAACAGATAACATATCCCTTTTATTCATAGTAAGAGCACCTTGGTAGAAATCACAAGCCGTATGAGGCATGTTGATTAAATCAAAGTATGCAGCCATCTTGCCATCTTCTCCTGGAGTTCCATGGATTGCATTGAATACGACATCGAATTTTAACTTATTGCCTTTGTATAAAACAGAGAAATCATTCTTATCTACCGCAAATTCTTGTTGATTTTGATCCACATAAACCCATTTATCTTTAAATATATGGATGCAGTAAGGGATGTACAGTTCAGGATCAAGGGATTCAAAGACTACTTTGCCACTGGCCAAAGAAATCTGGTACTCACTAGAATACCCACCCATTATGATTGCTACATGCTTCATAAGATTATACTTTAAAATTTAATATCTACTAAAATTTTAGCTTTAATTGCTCTAAACAAATTTATAACAAAACCAAGAAACAAAAAATGTTTTCGTTTTTTATATCTTTGCTAAAAATAAAGAACTATGAAATTATTTAAATTTTTGGTAAGCAAAGCTTTTTTTAGGTCAGTAATTATTGCTTTAGTGTTAGCAGTAGTAGGGGCTTTCCTTGTTTTGCAATGGCTTAAGAATACCACGAATCACGACCAAAAGATTGCTGTACCTGAATTGATCCAATTAGATACAGATACTGCATTAGAAGTTTTGAGTAAAAGTAATCTGCAAATGGTAGTTTTAGATACTCTAGAGTATGATAAAAACCTGCCTGCCTATACTATTTTGGAACAAGACCCTAAAGAGAACACTTTTGTTAAGGAAGCAAGAAAGATATATGTTAAAATTAACGCAGGTGGTTATGGTAATGTACTTATGCCGGATATGGAGCATCTTACTTACCGTCAAGCCTTGGCAACGATAAATTCTCTAGGTCTTGTGGAAGGAAAGAGTACTTATAAAACTTTCATAGGTAAAGATGTAGTTTTAGAAGTATCTCAAGGTGGAAAAGTTTTAAAACAAGGCGATAAGGTAGTTAAGAACTCAGTTATTGATTTTGTATTAGGAGATGGCCGTGCTCCTTTAACGGCTGAACAACTGGATGTAGCTCCAGAAATTGATTAATAGCTCATTTAAAATAGATGCAACAACAAGATTTTGATATGTTCGAGGAATTCGAACAAAACTCTGCTAACCAAGGGTTATTCGAACACTATAGGTTCGAAGCTGGAAAAGGTCAAGCACCGCTTCGCGTAGATAAATTCCTAATGAATTTAGTAGAGAACGCAACACGTAATAAAATTCAACAAGCTGCCTCCAACGGTAATATTTTCGTTAATGAAGTAGCCGTTAAATCTAATCATAAAGTAAAGGCTAATGATGTAGTTAGAGTTTTAATGGAGCAACCTCCGTTTGAAAATCATATCATAGCACAAGACATACCTTTAGATATTGTCTATGAGGATGACACTTTACTTGTTGTCAATAAGCCGGCAGGTCTAGTGGTACATCCTGGACATGGTAACTATAGTGGTACTCTTGTTAATGCACTAGCTTACCATTTTGAAAACTTACCATTGAATTCTAGTGAACGTCCTGGTTTGGTACACCGTATAGATAAAGATACAAGTGGACTTTTAGTTATTGCTAAGACAGAGCAAGCTATGGCGGATTTACAAAGTCAATTTGCTTTAAAAACAACTGAAAGACAATATGTTGCATTGGTGTGGGGTAATGTTGAACAGGAATCAGGTGTAATTGAGAGTTATATCGGACGACACGTAAAGGATCGTATGCAAATGGCTGCTTTTGATGATCCAGACAAAGGTAAGTGGGCAGTAACCCATTATAATGTTTTAGAGAGGTTAGGATATGTTACCTTGGTTTCTTGTCAATTAGAGACTGGGCGTACCCATCAAATTAGAGTTCATATGAAGCATATCGGTCACACTTTGTTTAATGATGAACGTTATGGGGGAAATATTATTCTCAAAGGAACTACCTTTACCAAATATAAACAGTTTGTTGATAATTGTTTTGCACAACTTCCTCGTCAAGCTTTACATGCAAAGACATTAGGATTTGAACATCCTGTAACCAAGGAGTTTATGCGATTTGAGTGTCCTGTGCCATTGGAAATGACCACTGTAATTGATAAGTGGAGAAATTATGCACATAACTCCATTACGGATATTGAATAAAATAGAAAAAGCACAATTTGAATTGTAGTTTTTTATTTGTTAAAACACTTGTCTATATACCTATGTAAAGCTTATTTTTACAGATTTCTAACTAAAAATACACCTTGTTAATGATTGGTGAATTTACAAATGATCGAACTTTTTAGACAACATATTTCAACTAACTTACCTGCTTTACTAAAGGGTAAGCTACTTTTGGCTATTAGCGGAGGGGTCGATAGTGTGGCTCTAGCTAGATTATGTGTAAGTCTTGGATTGGATGTAAGTCTTGCACATTGCAATTTTCACTTGCGTGAAAATCATAGTGTAGTGGATCAAAAGTTTGTAGAAGACTTAGCAAAGCAGTTAAATGTTCCATTATTTGTTAAAGAATTCGATACAATTGCTTATGCAAATAAGCAAAAGATATCTATTCAAATCGCTGCAAGAGAATTGCGTTACAATTGGTTTTCTGAGTTACTACAAACCCAGAAAATGGATTTTGTTTTAACAGCACATCACTTAGATGATTCTATAGAAACTTTTATAATTAATCTTTGTAGGGCAACCGGTATTCAAGGACTTAGTGGTATTCCTGTAGTTAATAACAATATAATTCGTCCTTTGCTTTGTTTTACAAGAGACCAGATTATGGAATTTATGTTAGCAAATGATTTTGCTTGGACCGAGGATCATACCAATGCTCAGGATAAATATCTGCGAAATAATATCCGCCATAATATTATTCCTTTGCTAAAAGATTTGTCTGCAAATTTTACGGAATCTTTTGCTTTGACTCAAGAGCATTTACTGCAGAGCGTTTCTTTGATTCAAGATGCGCAAAGACAAGCTTTTGAAAAAGTAGCAATAAAAAAGGACCATGGTATTTATTTTGATATAGAAAAGACAAAGCAACTTAGCAACCCTAAGGCTTACTTGTTTGAATGGCTTCATAGCTATGGATTTACCGCTTGGAACGACATATTACATTTGTTAGAACATAGTAGTAGCGGAAAAGTAATTCCTGGCAAGGGGTACGTACTTTTAAAGGATAGAAAATATTTAATTCTTAAGAAGTCTTCTGCTCTTATTTTTGAGGATACTAAAAGTTATATTATTCAGAACAATACCCATATTACTGAGCCCATAAACCTTAGTATGCAAAGCTTAGATACCATGGAAATGGACTCCTGCTTTGAAAAAGTATATATTGACGCAGATAAACTAACTATGCCTTTAATAGTTAGAACAGTGCAATCTGGCGATAGATTTATACCTTTAGGTATGAAGGGAACAAAAAAAGTGAGTAAGTTTTTGAAAGATCAAAAGATTGACCTTTTTCAAAAGAAACAAACTTGGGTGGTGATCAGTGCAGATCAAATTGTTTGGGTAGTAGGGCATAGATTGGATGAACGATTTAAAGTTACAAACACAACTAACAACATTATTAAATTAGAAACAACAGTATGAGAAAATTTATTTTTATTTTCTTTTTAATGATAACTTCTTTTCAAGCATCTGCCCAGATGTTTGATAACCCTTCGGTTTGGAAGTCTTCTATTGAGAAAAAAAGTGATACAGAATTTATTATAACATGGAATGCTACTGTAAAAGAAGGATGGCATCTATATTCACAACATACTCCAGATGGTGGACCCTTGCCATTGGAATTTATATATAATAATCAAACAGATAATTATACTTTAGTTGGTCAAGCTACCGAGAGCCAAACCACAACAACTTATAATGATATTTTTGGAGTGGATGAAACCTACTTTGTAGGAGATATAACTTTGGTCCAGAAAATAACTTTAGACAACCCTGAGGTAGCTACTATTCAAGTGGAGGTAGCTTACCAAGTTTGTGAAGAGGTATGTATTAGTCAAAGTAATTTATTTGTTTATGATTTAAAAACATTGACAACTACTGAGGTTCAAAATTTCGAAGAGTATAACAATCAAGATGCTGTAGTTGATAACCTTGCTGGAAAACAGCAAGATGAAAAAGATCTACCAGGAGCTAAACAAGAACAAAAAGGACTTTTTACAATCTTTTTCTTTTCCTTTTTATCGGGGTTTGCTGCATTGTTAACACCATGTGTGTTTCCTATGATTCCAATGACTGTAAGCTTTTTTACCAAACAAAGTAAAACTCGTGCAAAAGGGATTAAAAATGCTGTTTTTTATGGGTTGTCTATCATTTTCATTTACGTGATTTTAGGTACAATTGTAACGGCTGTTTTTGGAGCAGACTCTTTAAATGAACTTTCTACAAGTGTAACTTTTAATATAATATTCTTTATTATTTTAATTGTATTTGCAAGTTCTTTCTTGGGTGCCTTTGAGATAATGTTACCAAACTCTTGGGCAAATAAAGTGGATTCACAAGCAGATAGAGGAGGATTAATTGGTATCTTATTTATGGCTTTAGCCTTGGCTATTGTTTCCTTCTCTTGTACGGGTCCTATTGTAGGAACTTTATTAGTAGAGGCAGCCTCTAAGGGTGGTATTGCACCTATTGTAGGAATGTTCGGTTTCTCTTTAGCTCTAGCTTTACCATTTATGTTATTTGCCATGTTCCCTGGATGGTTAAATTCTATGCCGCGTTCTGGAGGATGGTTAAATACAGTAAAAGTTTCTTTAGGATTCTTAGAGTTAGCTCTAGCCTTTAAATTCCTTTCTAATGCAGATTTAGTATTGCAGACTCATTATTTAGAGAGAGAGGTTTTCTTGTCTATTTGGATTGTAATCTTTGGTCTATGGGCTTTGTATTTACTTGGAAAAATTCGTCTGCCTCATGATAGTCCAATGGATAGTATTTCAGTAGGAAGGTTATTCATGGCTATATTAGTGAGTGTATTCACCATTTATATGATACCAGGACTATGGGGGGCTCCTTTGAAATTAATCAGCGGTTTCCCTCCTCCGATGACCTATAGTGAGAGTCCGTATGGGGTAGGTGGTAGATCAGGCTCAGCAGGTGGACCAGCAAGCGCTGTGTTGCCTGTAGGTGCTAAGTTAGCAGCTCATGATATTATGGCTTTCACCGATTATCAGCAAGGAATGGATTATGCTAAGAGCGTTAACAAACCGGTTCTATTGGATTTTACAGGATTTGCATGTGTGAATTGTAGAAAAATGGAGGATTATGTTTGGTCGGATGCTGCTATTCAATCCATCTTGAAAAACGAAGTTGTTTTAATTTCTCTTTATGTAGATGATAGACAAGAATTGCCAGTAAGTGAGCAGTATATTTCTAAAACTAGTGGTAAGAAAGTAAAGACTATTGGTAATAAATGGAGTGACTTCCAAATGGAAAATTACAAAGCTAACGCTCAACCTTATTATATTATCTTAGATCAAGATGGTACCCAATTAAGTCAGCCTGTTGGATATATGCCTGATATTGCACAATACGAGCAATGGTTAAGACAGGGTATTGATAAGAAATAGATTTCACTGAGTAATTTTATAGCTAAAAATGGTCCTCTAACTTTAAAAGTAGAGGGCCATTTTTGTTTGGTATCCTTATGCTAAATAAAACATAAAACACCTTGATAGTAGTAGCTAGTAAAGACAATTAATGGTTGTTTTTCGTATATTTGGTAGATAAGGTATTTTTGGCAAATACGGCAATGCTATACCCTTTGCAGATAAAACGATTGACAATATTAAAAAGACAGACTTTATGATACGCAAATTCTTGTATTTTAGTGCACTTCTTACTAATTTGGTAGGTTACACCCAGGTTCAAATTCCACAAACTAGTCCAAAGGCTAACGTAGATCAAATTGTAGGCTTAACCCAGGTGGAAGTAGATTACTCTAGACCTAACGTAAAGGATCGTTTGGTGTTCGGAGACTTAGTTTCCTATGGAAAGTTGTGGCGTACAGGAGCAAATAAAAACACTGTGGTTACCTTTGGTGATGACGTAGAGATTCAGGGTAAGATTTTACCAAAGGGATCTTATGCTTTGTATAGTATACCTAAAGTAAGCCAGTGGGAGATTATCTTCTATAAAGATACTTCCAATTGGGGACTTCCTGAGCAATGGGATCAAGAAAAGGTAGCATTATCTACGGTTGTTAAAGTTGAGAATATTGATAGAAAACAGGAAAGTTTTACTATTTCAATAAATAATCTCTCTATAGATGGAGCTGCTTTAGAATTAATGTGGGATTATGTAATTATTTCTGTTCCCTTTAAGGTGCCTACCAATCAAATTGCAATGAAAAGTATAGAGCAAACTATGGCAGGGCCAAGTGTTTTAGATTACTATAGTGCTGCAGAATATTACTATGCTACCAATCAAGATCAAAATCAAGCTTTAGAGTGGATAGATAAGGCAATAGCAGAGGAGTCCGATCAAGTTCCTTTTTATTTTTTGCGTTTAAAGAGTCAAATATTAGCTCGTTTAGATTTAAAAGAGCAAGCCGTTGAGGTTGCTAGTGAAGCTTTAGAATTAGCTAAAAAATTAAATAATTCCGATTATATTAAATTGAGTCAAGAGTCTATTAAAGTTTGGTCTGCACAGATTGGTTCTTAAGTGAAATAGGGCATGTTTTTGTTGCTGTTTTCACGTAAGTTTTTTTTAAAAATACTATATTTGCTGGAATAACAACACAATCTAACTTATGCTCACAGAATTAAATGCAATATCCCCAATTGATGGGAGATACCGTAGTAAAACAAAAAATTTATCCAATTATTTTTCTGAGGAAGCTCTAATTAAATATAGAGTTCTTGTTGAGGTAGAATACTTTATTTCTTTATGTGAATTAGAATTACCTCAGTTAAGAAATGTACCTGTGGAAGTTTTTGCTGAGCTAAGAAAGCTTTATGAGAATTTCTCTGCCCAGGATGCACTTTGGATTAAAGAGAAGGAGAAAGTTACCAATCACGACGTCAAAGCAGTAGAGTATTTTCTTAAACAAGCTTTTGATGAGTTGAACCTACAAGCTTATAAGGAATTTATTCACTTTGGCTTAACTTCTCAGGATATTAATAATACTGCAATTCCTTTAATGATAAAAAATGCTCATACTCAAGTATATTTACCGGTATTGCATAGTTTAATTGATAAGATTAAGGAATTAAGTGAGCTTTACAAAGATGTTTCTATGTTAGCTAGAACCCACGGGCAACCAGCTTCTCCTACGCGTTTAGGTAAAGAATTCAATGTGTTTGTGGTTAGACTACTTGAACAACTTAATTTATTAGAGCAAGTTCCTTTTGCTGCTAAATTTGGTGGGGCTACAGGAAACTTTAATGCTCACTTGGTGGCTTATCCTCAAACGAATTGGAAACAATTTGGGACAGATTTCGTAGAATTAACCCTAGGATTAAAGTATTCTTTTCCTACTACTCAAATAGAACATTACGATCATTTAGCTGCTTACTTTGATGGGTTAAAACGCATCAATACTATAGTAATGGATTTGGATCGTGATATCTGGAGTTATGTATCTATGGATTATTTTAAGCAAAAGATAAAAGAAGGAGAAATAGGATCTTCGGCTATGCCTCATAAAGTAAATCCAATTGATTTTGAGAATTCAGAAGGGAACTTAGGTATTGCAAATGCAATTTTAGAGCACTTATCTGCAAAATTACCTCTTTCTCGTTTACAAAGAGATTTAACAGATAGTACAGTTTTAAGAAACGTTGGTGTTCCTCTTGGACACACTCTTATTGCTTTTGAATCTAGTATTAAAGGACTTGGTAAGTTGCTTTTAAATGAAAGTAAGTTTGAACAAGATCTTGAGAACAATTGGGCTGTAGTAGCTGAAGCAATTCAAACTATTTTAAGACGTGAGGCTTATCCTAATCCTTATGAAGCACTAAAGGATTTAACCCGAACTAATCAAGTAATTAACAAAAGCGCTATACATAGCTTTATCGATACACTTAATGTAGAGGACGCGATAAAAGAGGAGTTGAAAAATATTACGCCAAGTAATTACCTTGGAATATAAATGCATTAAAAGCTTAGAGACTAAACTCTAAGCTTTTTTTGTATACTACTTATAAAAAAGTAAAGAGCCTATCTAACAATAATTAGATAGGCTCTTTTATATTTCTGTGCAGCATAGAGTGATTCTTGGATGTAATCCTAAGTAATCTTTTTAACTAGGGCTGTACTTTTAAAATTCTTACATATGAATTACTTCACCGTAAGCGTCAGCTACTGCTTCCATTACTGCTTCACTCATTGTTGGGTGAGGGTGAACTGCTTTTAAGATTTCGTAACCAGTAGTTTCAAGTTTACGTGCAACAACTGCTTCAGCAATCATATCTGTAACACCTGCTCCAATCATATGGCATCCTAACCACTCTCCGTATTTTGCATCAAAAATCACTTTAACAAAACCATCTGGTGCTCCAGAAGCTTGTGCTTTTCCAGAAGCTGAGAATGGGAATTTTCCAACTTTGATTTCATATCCAGCATCTATTGCTTTTTGTTCTGTTAATCCAACAGAAGCAATTTCAGGTAATGCATAAGTACATCCAGGTATATTTCCATAATCTAAAGGCTCTACTTGTAGTCCTTTAATTTTTTCTACACAAAGAATTCCCTCTGCAGAAGCAACGTGTGCTAAAGCTTGTCCAGGAACAACATCTCCGATAGCATAATAACCAGGAACATTGGTTTGATAGAATTGATCTACAACGATTTTATCTTTATCAGTTGTAATACCAACTTCTTCTAAACCTATATTTTCAATATTTGTTTTAATACCAACAGCTGATAAAACAACATCCGCTTCAAGGATTTGTTCTCCATTTGCTGTTTTTACAAATGCTTTTACGCCTTGGTCAGTATTTTCTACTTTTTCCACTGAAGCATTAGTCATTATTTTGATTCCAGCTTTTTTCAATGAACGTTCCATTTGTTTAGAAATGTCTACATCCTCTACTGGAACTATATTAGGCATAAATTCTACAATAGTCACCTCGGTTCCCATTGAATTGTAGAAGTAAGCAAACTCTACTCCAATAGCACCTGAACCAACAACAATCAATTTTTTAGGTTGCTGTGGTAAAGTTAGAGCTTGGCGGTAACCAATAACTTTTTTACCATCTTGAGGTAAATTAGGTAATTCTCTAGAACGTGCACCTGTAGCGATGATGATGTGATCTGCACTAAGTTCACTAACTTTCCCATCTTTATCTGTTACTTGTACTTTGTTGTTCTTTAGTACTTTACCAAAACCATTGATGATTTCAATCTTGTTCTTTTTCATCAAGAAAGAAACTCCTTTACTCATACCCTGAGCCACGTTACGAGAACGTTCAATAACTGCTTGGAAATCTTTATCAACATTTCCATCTATGGTTAAACCATAATCAGAAGCATGTTTAAGGTATTCGAATACTTGAGCAGATTTTAAAAGTGCTTTTGTAGGAATACAGCCCCAATTTAAACATATTCCACCTAAGCTCTCTTTTTCAACTACAGCTACTTTAAAACCTAGCTGTGATGCTCTAATAGCAGTAACGTAACCACCTGGGCCACTTCCTAAAACAATAATATCGAATTTCATATGTATATATTCTATATTTTACCGTACGAAAATAATCAATTATTTCCGTTGAAAAAATTTTACTAGATAAAACTTGTTTTTTAGAGGTTTGTGTTTTTATAAAAAGGGACCTTTATTTTTTGTTTTTTTTATAATTTATGCGCCTCTAGAAGTCCAATACTGCGTATATGTTATTATAAGGCCATAATAATTTTGTAAATACTTAAGGATAGTGGTAAAATAATTAAGGGAAGCCTTTTTTGAAAAAGACCTCCCTTACTATTGTTGTTTTTACCTAATTGTCTTTGTTATTACTAAATTGTGAATCGTAAAGACTTTTATAATAACCCTGGTGAATTTGTAATAATTCATTGTGGGTACCTTTCTCGACAATGTGTCCTTTGTCCATCACAATTATTTGATCTGCATTTACTACAGTTGCTAAGCGGTGAGCTATAATAATTGAGGTTCTATTCTTGGTTAAAGTCGCTGTTGCCTTTTGTAGTAGTTCCTCTGAGTGGGTGTCAATAGAAGAAGTGGCTTCGTCTAAAATTAAGATACTTGGGTTGCTAATATAAGCTCTTAGAAAGGCAATAAGTTGTCTTTGTCCTGAAGATAGCATTGCACCTCTTTCCCTTACATTGTGCTGATACCCCATAGGTAGTGAATTTATAAATTCATCAATACCAATTTCTTTAGCTGCCTTTTGTACTTCTTCCAAAGAAATAGACTCATTATTGAGTCGTATGTTATTTAGTATTGTATCGCTAAAAAGAAAAACATCTTGTAATACCACAGCTACTTGTTTTCGAAGGGTTCCAAGAGTATATTCCTTAATGTCTTTATGGTCAATTTTGATACTTCCTTTATCTATATCATAAAATCGATTAAGTAAGTTTATTATAGTACTCTTTCCCGCCCCAGAGGAGCCCACTATTGCAATAGTAGTTCCTGGAGTGATATGTAAATCAATTCCCTTTAAAACTTCAATTCCTTTAATATAACTAAAGTGTACTTTGTTTAATTGTATATCTCCTTTAAAGTTTGCGGCTTCTATCTTACCATTATCTGGCATACTATCGTCTATTTCTAAGATTTCAAACACGCGATCCGCAGCAACAATACCCATTTGCATCACATTGAATTTATCTGCAATTTGACGCAATGGATTAAAGAGCATTGAAATCAGCATTGTGTAGGCAAATAGATCTCCAAAAGTAGTGGTGTGATCTCCCTCTACAATTGACATCCCTCCATACCAGATAACGAAACCTAAAGTTAGCGAAGAAACAATATCTGCTATGGGAAAGAAAATGGAGTTTAGTAAGATGTTTTTAAGCCAAGCATCATTGTGCTTTTGGTTGATTTGTACAAATTTTTGATATTCAATGTCTTCTCGGGTAAAGAGTTGAACAATCTTCATGCCTGTTAGTCGTTCTTGAACAAAAGTATTTAAATTAGAGATTTGAGTTCTTACCTCTGTAAATGCCGTTTTCATTTTCATTTGAAATACTCTTGTGGCATAGAAAATAATAGGCATAGCTATAAGTACAATCAAACTTAGTTGCCAGTTCATATAGAGCATTATTCCAAAGACAACGAACATTTTTAGTAAGTCACTTATAATCATAAATAAGCCTTGAGAGAAAATACTGGCTATCGATTCTATATCCGACACAGACCTGGTTACTAATTTGCCCACCGGTTCATTGTCAAAATATCTCATTTTGAAATGAAGAATCTTTTTGAAAAGTTCTTCTCTTATATCTTTGACAATATCCTGACCAAGCCACGAGGCCCAATAGGTGAAGAAATATTGTGAACACACCTCTAGAGTCAAAACAATTCCCATCAGGGCTACGTAAATTAAAAGCCCAGGTTTATCTTGAGGCTGTATATAGTTGTCTACTGTTTGCTTTAGCATATATGGACGTGCTGCAGCAAATATCGACAAGGAAATAGCAAATGTAATTACCCAATTGAATCTGTTTTGATAGGATTTAGCGTATTTTAATACTTTTTTTAAGGAAGTACTTGTACTTTGTTTCATAGATAAGGATAACTAACTTTTGTTAAAAATAAGCCTTTTCCTGGCACAGAAAATCCAGCTTTTGATCTATTTTTACTTTGAATAATTGTATGGATCTGTTCTACGGGAATTTTGCCAGTTCCAATTTCTAATAGAGTCCCGACAATGGCACGAACCATATTTCTTAGAAATCGATTAGCTCTTATTGTGAAAACCAATTTATTGTCATCGCTATAGTGCCAAAAAGCCTGTTCAATGGTGCAGTTAAAGGTAAAGACATCCGAATGTGTTTTAGAAAAACATTCGAAATCTTCATATTGCAATAGAATTTGAGCTGCTTGATTCATTTTATTAATATCTAGTTTGCGATAAAAATAATAGCTCAATGGAGCGCAAAAAGCATCTTTATGAGTATGTAAATGATATTGATAAGTACGAGCAGTAGCATCGAATCTAGCATGAGCATTTTCTTTAACCTCAATAATATTATAAATCACAATGTCTGCTGGTAAAAAGGAATTCATTTTACTGATGAGTTCGCCTATATTAAAACAGTGGTCATAATCAAAATGAGCATACATTTGTTTGGCATGTACACCACTATCTGTTCTTCCAGCTCCAACAAGCTCAATAGGCTGTTTTAACAGCGTTGAAATAGCATGTGTTAGAGTTTGTTGCACTGTGATGGCATTGGGTTGTGTCTGCCACCCATGATATGCAGTACCATTGTAGGCGAATTCTAAAAAGTATCTCAAAATAAAAATAGTTTCTTTATAAGATACAAATATACTTCAAAATAGCGACTACCCCGAGTATGTTCTCATAAAATTAGCATGTTAGCTTTTATCATAAGTTAATCTACAAAAGTCATTAGAGCAAAAATTACTAAAGCATATCCAGGTTGCTAAAAAGAATAAAAAAACTAGAAAACTACCTTTAATTCATAAAATAAGTTATTTTTACCTTTTTAACCAATAGCGTCCTAAATAAATTTAGAGCATAAAATATCCTCCCACTTTAGTAGGATACAAGATATATT
>CANROJ010000035.1 GCA_947632215.1 uncultured Flavobacterium sp.
AACCCAAGCAGAATTTTCAACTTACACAGTTTTTGGTACAGTGTCCAAATTAATAAAGCTGCTTAACTAATTGTCCAGATTTCGTTAGGATATCCAATCACTAATTGAATCCAAGACTTAATTATACCTATAGTATTACTAAAACATAAAACAGCCTATTAAAGAAAGTTAGAAACACAAATTACAAAATCACATAACAATATAATACAGTTATTTAAGCACATAGTATTAAAGCTTTACTTCAATATATTCGTTTATTGTTTAATCTGTACTTCTAAACTCCATTTGATCGAGTTCCATACTTTGCTGGATAATTTTTTGCTCTAATACTAAAATTTGCTTCAGGGATTCATAATCTACCTTATCGGCATCATCACTTGGTCTATGGTAGTCGGGATGCCCTCCTGTGTGAAAAAATAAAACAGGAATATCCACTTCATAAAAAGAAGTTTGATCGGATCCTCCTCTACCCTGATAACCTGTGTAGAACTTAATAAATTGATTTGGATCAATGCTGGAAAAGATTGTTTCAAAGCCCTTTGAAGTACCATAACCAATTATAGAGACTCCTGCTTGTTTATCATAACGACCAATCATATCCATATTTAACATCCAGTGAATAGTATTTAGCTCAAGGGTCGGATTGTTCACAAAATATCTAGATCCAACTAAACCCAATTCCTCGGCACCAAAGGCTATAAATAGAAAATTAAAGTTTTTGTTTATCTTATCTAGGCTATACACTCGTGCTAACTCCAACAAGCCTGCTGTACCTGAGGCATTATCATCTGCGCCATTATGAATCATACCAACACTGTTCTCTAACAAAGAACTTCCTTGTCTTCCTTGCCCTAGATGATCATAGTGTGCACCGATGACAATGGTTTTTTCTGCTCCATTATTTAAAAAACCAATCACATTATTTGCTTTTCTAATACTATCTTGTGTAACAACTTTAGTAACTTTAGCTTCAAACTCTTGAAAATATCCATTAGTACCTAAGGGCTCTAAACCATACTTTTTGAATTCTTTAGCTATATATTTAGCTGCTTTTAAATTTTCTTTACTCCCAGTACCACGTCCTTTCATTTTATCGGATGCAAGAAAGTAAACGTGATCTTTGAGTTTATTTACTTCGATCTGTTGAGCAAAAATTGACAAAGTAGCTAATAGTGCTACAGATAGGATATATTTCCTCATAAGTATTTAATAATATTTATAACTAAGTTCTTTTAAATAGTTCTACTGGTTATTTTATTTTCTATAGCAATTGTAATAGATCTAGTTATCCACTAGGATTCTTTTTAAACACAAGTAATTTACCCTTGAAGGGCTCCAGTTATTTACTCTTGACCATATCTTTAATCTATCCCTATTAACTCCGATTGGAATAATAGCATAATCTTACAAATAATTTGCTTAATTTAGAAGCTATGTTAAACTATAACTTAAAATAGATTAACTACCTTTAGCCAACAAACTAACATGTTGGTAGATGTCATAAATCTAACATTTTACATTATGAATAAATCTATTGCTATGATCGAAGATCTCACCCTATTGTTATTGCAGATTGCCGGTGGTATTGTATTTATAATCATTATCTATATTTTGGCTCGATTGTTTTTAAAAAAATATAAATAAATTTTTTATTAAATTTTTTGGTACTCATTAATATTTAAAATCCAATGCATTTGCTTATTAGCCAAGTAAGAGGGTAGCCTTTTAAAGGCTGCATTACGCAGTTTTATAAAAAATGAGGATTCTATTTGAGCAATCTTACCAAGTCGATAACTCTGCCTTACTATGCGATGGGCTCTGCTTTTTCGATAACTCGGATATTTTTGCAATGCTTGTTCTAATGAATATTTCTCTAATAACAAAGAAATTACATAGACATCTTCTACACCTTGACAAGCTCCTTGTCCCAAGTTTGGCGTAGAGGCATGTGCTGCATCTCCAATTAAACAAACTCCATCTTTAAACCACTTATCCATTGGTTTTAAATCATAAATATTATCAATAAAAATTTTATTGGAATCGGTAGCTCTAATAAAATCTTGTACTATATCAGGACAATGTTTTATATGCTCTAATAGAGTAGTTTTAGAGTTATCTTTATTTAAATTACAAAGAAAGTACCAATAAACTTGATTGGTATTTAATTTTACAAAACCAAAACGCTTACCACTGCCCCATGCTTCTAAAGAGGTATTTGTAAACTTACCAGGCAAGTCAAAATCAACAATTCCCCTGTAACATAGTTGGTTTGCATTCCTTAATTGAGCTTGGGGATTTACAAACTCTCGGACCTTTGATCGCAAGCCATCAGCTCCTATAACAAGATGGTGTTTATAAGAGGAATTATCCTTCATAATTAAATTATATACACCTTTATCTAATTGCTGTATCTGCTGGATTCTCTTATTCAGCACTATGTTTTCAATACCTATTTCTTCTACTAATATACGATGAAGTTCCCCGCGATGTATAGCGATATTCTTTACACCATAATACTTCTCAAAATAGGATATATTATTGACATAAAGCGAATTGAGATTAAAATCCGTTAACTCTACTTCTAGAATCCTAGTAGCTGATTTTTCTAATTTATTATCTATCTGGAAATATTTATAAATCTGCATAGCATTGCCAGCCATTGCAATTCCTGCACCCACGGGTTTTAATTCTTTAGCTCCTTCATATATAACAAAATCTATATTTGCTTTTTTCAAGGCCATGGCCATGGTAAGCCCAGAAATACCAGCCCCTATTATAGCTACTTTATTACCAATGTGTTGTTGTGACATACAATAAAATATTTTACCAAATAAAAGATAAATATAGGAGCTATTCTATAGTGTTGCAATAAAAAAAGAAACTAATCCAATAAAAAAAGAAACTAATCCAATGACCTTGCTTATTTGGAACAATAGTAAAAATCTACTGCGACTTATTACTATTATCCTTATGTAAATTATTGAAGTAGAATAAAGTATATACTCTTAAAATAAAGTTTAATAGTATATCATTGAGGTATAATTATTATAGTTTTGGTCTGTGTGATAGGCATAAATCTTTCTATACACAAGCCAATAAAATAGCCTTTTAAAATCTGATTTATAAATAATTAAACAACTTTTTGATTTACCCAATGATACATGCAAATAAAGTGGAGCTTATGGCGCCGGCCGGAAATTTCGAATCCTTACAGGCAGCTCTAGACAATGGAGCAAATTCCATCTACTTTGGAGTAGAGCAATTAAATATGCGCGCTAGAGCAACTATTAATTTTACTATAGAGGATTTACCAGAAATCGCAAAAAGATGTATGGATAAAAATGTATATAGTTACCTTACCTTAAACACTATTGTTTATGATCATGATCTGTCCATTGTCAAAAGCTTACTTGAAAAAGCTAAACAAGCAAAGATAACAGCAGTCATAGCTAGTGATCAAGCAGTCATAGCACTGGCAAGAGAAATTGGCCTACCTGTACATATTTCTACTCAGTTAAATATAACTAATATCGAAACTGTAAAGTTTTATAGTTTGTTTGCTGATACTGTGGTACTTTCAAGAGAACTGAGTCTAAGACAAATAAAGCATATCACCCAAAGCATTGTAAAACAACAAATAAAGGGACCTTCCAATGAATTAGTAAAAGTAGAAATATTTGGCCATGGAGCTTTATGTATGGCTGTATCAGGTAAATGCTATTTAAGTCTACATTCTCACAACTCCTCTGCCAATAGAGGAGCATGTAAGCAAAACTGCAGGAAAAAATATACCGTAATAGATCAAGAAAGTGGATTTGAGATTGAAATTGACAATCAATATATGATGTCACCCAAAGACTTGTCTACTATAGACTTCTTAGATCAAGTAGTTGACTCAGGTGTGAGTATTTTAAAAATAGAAGGCCGTGGCAGATCACCAGAGTATGTGGCCAAGGTAGTAAAGACCTATAAACAGGCATTAGATGCTATTGCTCAGGGTAGCTACACTAAAGATAAAATTCAACAATGGATTAAGGAACTTGAAAAAGTGTACAACCGTGGTTTTTGGTCAGGCTATTACTTAGGACAAAAACTCGGACAATGGAGTGATAATCCTGGTAGTAGTGCTACCCAAAAGAAAGTCTATATTGGAAAAGCATTACATTACTTTACTCAAAAAAGTATAGTAGAATTTAAAATTGAGGCATATGATATAAAAGTAGGCGATACAATTCTAATCACTGGCCCAACTACAGGAGCAAAACAAAATACTATAGAGACAATACAGGTAGAAAAAACTCCAGTAAACCATGCCCACCGTGGTCAAACATGTACTATACAAATACCCTTTAGAGTGCGATTATCAGATAAACTTTATAAAATTGTTGAAGGCTAATGATAGTAGTAACTTTACAACGAAACAAGTGTATAGGCTGTAATTACTGTGTTGAAGTTTCTAGTAAATACTTCCAAATGTCTAAAAAAGATGGTAAAACTGTCTTACTAAACTCTATAGATAATAAAGGTTTTCATACCCTTAAAACAATAGAACATGATGCGGGATATTTCTTAGAACAAGCACAAAATATATGTCCTGTAAAAATTATCAAAGTAAAAGAACCCTAATTCATCCTTGTAATTAAGGATTATAATAATTTATTCTAAAGCAATACGTACCTTTACCAGGCTACTTTAGTAAAGTAGCCTAGAGGTAAACTTTAAAATAATAGACAATGGATTCCTTTGTAGCAATAGACTTTGAAACAGCTAACCAACATAGAACCAGCATTTGTAGTGTAGGAATAGTAATGGTAGAAAATAAGATAATTACCCAAGAATATTATGCGTTAATCAAACCAATACCTGAATTTTATAGTTTTTGGAATACTAAAGTACATGGTTTAACACAAAAGGATACCTTAGATTCTTCAACTTTCCCACAAATTTGGTATCAGCTAGCTCCTATAATCAAGGATCTACCTTTAGTTGCACATAACAGCTCTTTTGATAAAAGTTGCTTACATGCCACTTTACAAGCCTATGGTCTGGCTATACCTGAAAATGATTTTTACTGTACTTTTAGATCTGCAAAAAAAGCTCTACCGAATTTAGTAAATCATAAATTAGACACGGTAAGTAAGCATTTTGGCTTTACAACATTAAATCATCACCATGCTTTGAGTGACGCACAAGCATGCGCGCATATAGCTTTGCACTTATTTTAAAAAAGAAAAATAATTTTTACAATAAAATAAAATAAAGCATAGCCCATATGGCCAGAAATCCAAGAAAAACTAAAATGTTATTTTTATGATTTCTAATATTCTTTTTTACTAAAGAAACATATAAAATAAATACAAAAAAGCCTATAACAAGGCCAACTGAGATATAAGTATATAACATAAGGGTGGCTAAAAGTTAAAATAAAACATTAAGGGTTCTATAGTAAATATACTACTATAAGTATCTTTTTGCAAAAATAAATTCACTTGAACAAATCAAGGAAGATATTTTATTTTTATAGATTTTATACTAGAATTTCCAAGCCAGTACTCTACTGATTTTATTTCCTTGCTGCATTTCAATTATTTTATGATCTGTAGCCTTTAATCGCTTAAGCAATGATTTTAATGCCTTTAAATTATCTTTATTGGAAACTAAACAAGTAAACCACCCCACATTCTTACTAAAATTTCGGCTTTCATATATATAATCCTCTATAAAACGCTTTTCTCCACCCGAGCAATAGAGTTCGTTATCATTTCCGCTAAAATTTCGCACAGAACTATTCTTATTTCCTGTTAAATTCTTGTTTTTACGTGCATTTTGTTGCTGATAATCTTCTAAAGATTTAAAAAATGGCGGATTACACATCACTGCCTCATAATACTTGTTAGTAGAAATTACCCCTTTCAAAATAGCATTCTGATTAGTTTGTAGAATTAAAGTAATCTTATCATCTAACAAATCATTAGAATGTAATATTCGCTTAGCATTGTCTAATGATTTTACATTAATATCACTTGCGGTAAAACTCCACTGATATTCATTAACTCCAATAAGGGGATAAATAAGACTAGCCCCTGTTCCAATATCCACAATATTAACCGGATTACTATTGTTCTCACTAGAACTTCTAACAGACAATAAATCTGCTAAATAATGTATATAATCAGCCCTTCCTGGAATAGCTGGGCATAAATTATTGTTTGGAATATCCCAATCTTTAACATTATAATCTTTAGCTAAAATTGCTTTATTTAAGCATTTAACCGCTTTAGGATTAGAAAAATCAATGCTTAAATTACCTGAAGGAGCATGAATTATAAACTGCTGCAATTCTTCTACATAGCTCTTTAAAGTATTAAAGTCATAAAGACCATGATGTTTACTTCTAGGATGCAGTTTTATCTGGGAAGTTTTCAAATCTAGTATAATTTGTTATTTAGATACAAAATTAAAGTAAATTAATGGTATCTGTATAGTCTAACTGCTAAAGTTTCAAAACCAAAGAGACACTATGTATTTTAAAGAAAAAACCTAAACACTTCACATAAAAGTATTTATTGATTAACAATGCTTATTGGTAAAATTAATCCCCTAGGATCTTAATTTTTATTTCCCTTTTTCCATGGTAATTATTGTAATATGGGTTAATTTTACAAGTCATTTAAAAAAAATCACAACATGAAAGTAGGGATTGATAGTCTTTCATTTTTTATACCAAATATCCATTTACCTATTCAAACATTAGCAATGGAGCGCAATATTGAACCCAATAAATTGATTAAAGGTCTAGGATTGCAGAAAATGGTTTTAATGGATACTAACCAAGACGTTATTACTATGGCAGCAAATGCTGCATATCAATTATTACAAGACAACCCGAACATTAATCCCCAAGACATAGCTAAAATATATGTTGGTAGTGAAAGTAGTTTAGACAACTCTAAACCAATTGCTTCTTATGTATTAGGATTATTGGAGCAGGTTTATCCGGTAAATAGTTTCTTACATTGTGATGCTGTGGACCATACCTTTGCTTGTATTGGAGGAGTTGATGCTATGCAAAATGCAATGGATTTTGTAAGAGCAAACCCTAGTAAAAAAGCTATTGTTATTACCACTGATAATGCAAAATACGATTTAGAATCCACAGGAGAATACACCCAAGGAGCTGGATCTATTGCCTTACTTATCTCAAGTAATCCTAGAATGCTAAGTTTTAACTCTCCAAGTGGAGTTGCAACTAAAAGCGTATTTGATTTCTTTAAGCCATATCAGACCATTAAAAAAGAATCTATCACTGGTGAATCTAAAAATGAGCCTTGGTTTAATATTTTAGAGAATGAGATTTCTATTCATAAAGAACAACCTGTTTTTGATGGACAATATTCTAATGAATGTTATATTGAAAGAATAAATCAAGCCTACGAAAATTTTAAAGAAGTAAACAACCTTAAGCAAAAAGATTATTACCAAAATTGGGAAGCAATTTTAATGCACTTACCTTATTGTTTCCAAGGTAGAAGAACTTTTCAAGAGATTGTCCTTGGTGAAAATCCATCTTTAATTGATCAAAATTCACCAGATAAAAACCAGTTGATTAAAGAGTTTACTAAATCCGCTGCTTATTTAAATATTGTAGAAAATAAAATTGCACCTTCGGAAATTGCTTCTTCTCAAGTAGGCAATATATACACAGGATCAATCTTCTTAGGGCTGCTCTCTACCCTAACTTATTTCCAAGAAATTAACAAACCTGTACAAGGTACAACCTTAGGTTTTATCGCATATGGATCTGGTTCTAAATCTAAAGTCTTTGAAGCATACGTAGAAAAAGACTGGCAACTTGGATTACCTAAAATATCGATAAGCACAGCTTTAGAGAATTCCAAAGCTATCGACTTCCCAACCTACATAGCCTTACATAAGAAAGAATTAGATAGCGTAATTTTCCCTGAGAAAAATAGATTTGTTTTAGATTCTATTGAAAAAGATAATCCAAATTTACTAGGAGCTAGATATTATAGCTTTAATGCATAAGTAAATTAAACTACTCTAAAAAGTCAATATAGTAAATAAATAAGAGTCCAAAATAAAAAAAGCTCCAAAAAGATAAACACTTTTTGGAGCTTTTTTACTTATTACCTATCCTAACGAGCCTTTGCTTGAATATACCAAATATGGTTTCTTAAACGCTTTAAAGTAGGCTTAAGAAAAATCAAGAAGAAAACAGAAGTCACCGTATTACTGATCGTAAAGGCAATAGCTACCTGCATAGAAGCATTATCACTGTAAGCAAGTGCAATATTCTTCAATACTCCCAAGAAAGGATAAACGATAATAACTCCGACAACGTTAAACATACATGCTGCTAGGGCTACTAATTTAGATAGAGAGGAGAACTGCATACTTACAAACAAAGCAGTGGAAGTAGTACCAATGTTTGCACCTATTACAATTGGAATGGCTGCATTTATATCTATCGTACCTTGTCCTAATAAAACAATCACTAATCCCACTACAACAGAGCTGGATTGAATTACGACAGTAATTAAAATACCATACAAAATACCCAAAATTGGTGTAGAAGCCTTAGCTAAAATTGCTACTAGATACGGATTGCTCTTTATTGGTTCCATGGCCTCGGATATAAAGGATAGACTAAAGAATATAAAACCAAAATAAAATACTGGCTTTCCTATAACTGCTATTTTATTTGGTATCATACTTATCAAAGTTCCAAGAACAATGAAAAATGGTCCTAAAAAAGAAGAGTTTAAAGAAACAATCCAAGCCGTTGAGGTGGTTCCTATATTGGTTCCTAGAAGAATCATAATACTGTCTCTAAAGCTAAGTACTCCGGTGTTAACCAAACTAACTGTTAGAGTTGATACCAAAGTACTAGATTGAATAACCGCTGTAAAGACTGCACCTAGAAAAAAACCTCCTAAAGGCAAATTTGTTACCTTACTAACTACCTTAGAAAGCTTATGAGTTCCTATGGATTCAATCTGTTTGCTAAAGCTTTGTAAACCAAAAACAAATAAAGTGATAGAAGCAATTATCACAACTATAGTTTGGAAAGTTTCGTACATACTGAAAATCTATTATTTAAATACTTTTTTATACTTGTCAAGACCTTTAAAAAAGCAAACTTTATTAACTAAAGCTATAAAAATCATAGTAATTAAATTAACTAAGATTTTTTTACTTCATCATTAAAGGTCATTTTTTAAGGTAGATACAAGATGTCTTTGAATCGGATAAACCTTCATTTTTAAAATTACGATCAATTACTGGCTTATTAAACAAAGTACAAATCCCACCGTAATAGAATTGCGAAAAGTACATAGCTATACAAAAACAGACTTTTTACCTAAAAAAGCCGAATTTAATCATTTTTTATGTCATTTTGATTTTTCTTTATCATAAAATAACAATAATTCTACTTAAAATAAGATACAGAAGTCCTAAAAACTCTACTTAAATAATGGCCTGGCACAAACTATAGTGATCATACAACTCACAAGTCCCTATGAATCAACATACTTGATTGTAAATAGTTTTAAAATAAAGGAACTTAAAAAACTTTTTTACCAAAAACCTAAAAATTTCCACCAAAGAGCTCCTACAAAAACAAAGATTATTAAATTAACTACACTCATAACAAATCCTGTCTTCCACCATTGGCCTAAAGTAGTATAACCCGAGCCAAATATGATAGGTGCAGTACCTGTGCCGTAATGAGTTAAAGACATCATTAATGAAGAAGAAAAAGCCAAAGTTAAAGCTAAAAGCATTACAGGGGTTCCAAGGGCTATACCTGCAGCAAAGAAAGCTCCAAACATGGCTGTTATATGCGCAGTTGTACTAGCGAAGAAATAATGAGAATATACGTATACCAATAGCAAGATCCCTGCCCCAAGCGCCCAAGAAACTCCTAAGCCCTGTATAGATGAGCCTACTTTTAAAGCAAGCCAGTCTACTAAACCTAATTTACCTAAATATGTAGCCATCATCACAAGAGCAGCAAACCATACTACAGTATCCCAAGCACCAGTATTCTTTAAAATATCATTCCAAGATAAAACTCCTGTGATTATTAAGACCGATAAGCCAATAAAAGCTGCTGTAGTAGGCTGAACAGCAAAAGAATCTCCAAAGATTGCCGCTGGTACTCCTGCCCATAAAAGTAAGAGTAATACAAATACCCCCATAGTTACTTTTTCTGCTAAGCTAATTGGTCCCAATTCTTTTAAGCGCTCTTTAGCAAATACTGGAGCATCAGGGGTTTGCTTAATCTGTGGTGGATATAAAACAAAAACAACTAAAGGCATTACTATTAAACAAATAATAGCAGGAACAAAAGCAGCTACAGCCCAGCTAATCCAAGAGATATATTGCCCTGGTGAAGTGCCCTGATATATTAAAGCTATAATTAAAGGATTCGGTGCTGTAGCGGTAATAAACATAGCCGAGGTAATAGGATTTGTATTATAATTCACAAGGGCCAAATAAGTACCTATTTTATTACTAGTTCCCTCTTTGCTACTGGAATTGAAACTCGAGGCTATTGAGCGCATAATCGGATGAATAATACCCCCACCTCTAGCTGTATTACTTGGCGTAACAGGAGCTAGAAACATCTCGGAAAACACTAAAGAATAAGCTATACCTAAAGTCTTTTTACCAAAAAATGAAATCAAAAAATATCCAATCCTAGAACCTAACCCTGTTTTACTTAAACTCATAGATATCATAATGGAAATACCAATAAGCCAGATTAAATCATTAGAAAAACCACTTAAAGCATCTAAAAGGGCGGCTTTTGAATTTTCTGGATTAGTAACTCCGGTTAAAGCTACTAAAGAAATTGCTAAAATAGACACCGCTCCAATTGGTAGTGCTTTACCTATAATAGCTGCAATTGTACCTACAAACAATGCTAATAAATGCCATGCATTAGGCGCAACGCCTGATGGAACAGGTATCACAAACCATATAATTAAAGTGATAGCTACAGCAATACTTGCCGGTACTATTTTTATTGGTTCAAGTACTTTAGCCATAATAGGATTGTTTTACAAAAAGCAAGACAGCATTACAAAATAGAGAAAACAGCTATTCCACTTTTTTATTAATATACTAATTTAACTATAAAAAAAGTATTTACAATACTATCCAAACACAATAAAAACATTTTTATATTTAAAATTTTAAATATAAAACTCACTTATATAATATTTTATAAAAAATACATAAATTTAATCACTCTTTACTACAACATAAGTAAAGCATCTTATTAATCCCTATTAACTAAGTCTATTCTACTAAATAAGCATTCTTACATATAGGTTTTTTTATCTCAGTAGGACATTTGAGCAATTAAAACACATGGACAAAGTACATAAAAGCAAAAGGGTTCTAAATATGCTTTAGAACCCTTTAGCTTTTATGTATTAATTTATTTAAATATTGCTTTACTACCTTGATAAATAGCTAATCTACCAGCTCCAGTGAAGACTAAAGACAAAGAAGATAGAAAATAAAGAACATTAAGTTCCGCCATAATACCACCAGTGGAAGGATTTAGATAAAAACCAGAAACTCCAAAGACTAAGTAAATAGACATCACCATAGTTAAGCTAATTAACAATGCACTGATTCTGGTAGCAAAACCTAAGATAATTAATATAGGTGCTAAAACCTCAGTTATTGGGACCCCAAGCCATAATAACTTAGGAAGTCCATGACTTTGTAACTGTTCAATTATAAAATCATGACCATGAACTAACTTATGTATTCCATGTAATAACATTAAGCCACCAACGCCTAGGCGTATTAGAAGCTGACCAAAGTCTCTACTCATAATTAAAATTATTTAGTTAAATTACTTATCTATCATAAACTTAGTCTAATGAATAACAGCATAGTTTTGCTGTTTATTTTGTCTGGGCTGGTCTTACTTCTATTTTACTTGGTAACACGTTGGGATTCATCTTCAATAAATCCACTACTAATTGTCCAATGTCCGATGGTTGTATTTTCCAAGCATCCTGTTCACTTGGAACGTGATTATTAAAATTACTTGTCACAGAGCCGGGCATTATCGTAGTGACTTTTACTCCATATTGTCTTAAGTCCAACATTGCAGCTTGAGTAAAACCAACAAGACCAAATTTACTAGCATTATACCCCGATGCTTTTTCAAAGAAATTAGTACCAGCTAAACTAGAAATAGAAATATAATAACCTTTATTTTTAATCAACTGGTCTGCACTTGCTTTTAATGTATGAAAAGCACCAGTTAAGTTAGTATCTATCATTGCATTCCATTGTTCTAGAGATAACTCATGAACTGGAGCAAAAATTCCCAAGCCTGCATTTGCAATAACTACATCCAATTTACCAAAGACTTCGATAATTTTTTGTACTGCATTTTGTTCTTGCTCGTAATCTCTAACATCAGAAACAACACCTAAGACTTGACCATAACTAGATAGTTCTTTACTAATTGCATCGACTGTATCTTTATCGCGTCCAGAGAGTACGACTTTACAATTTTGCTTTAAAAGTTGCTCAGCTATTCCTCTACCAATTCCTTTTGTTGCCCCTGTAATGTAAACAACCTTTGATTCTATATTCATTGTAATTGATTTTTCAAGTATTATATAACTATAAATTTAGGTAAAAAAACCCATCTCTACCAGCAAACTTATTAATATATTTAATACTAGTATGATATTTTTAATCAAAAAAAGAGGGATTATCAATTTGATAACCCCTCTTTTATGATTTTTAATCTAATCCCTTAAGATAAAGCAGCTTTAACTTGGTCAGCAGCTTCTTGGAAAGCAACTGCAGATAAAATAGGCATACCTGAAGCATCGATTAATTCTTTTGCTAATTCAGCGTTTGTTCCTTGTAAACGTACAATGATAGGCACGTTGATATCGTCACCCATGTTCTTGTAAGCATCAACAACTCCTTGAGCAACACGGTCACAACGAACGATTCCTCCAAAGATGTTGATTAAAATAGCTTTTACGTTTGGATCTTTTAAGATAATACGGAAAGCGATTTCAACACGTTTAGCATCAGCAGTTCCTCCAACGTCTAAAAAGTTAGCAGGCTCAAAACCAGCATACTTAATTAAATCCATTGTAGCCATTGCTAATCCAGCTCCGTTTACCATACAACCAACTGTTCCATCTAAATCTACGTAGTTTAATCCCGCAGCGTTAGCTTCAACTTCAATTGGTCTTTCTTCTGAGAAATCTCTGTATTGAGCGTATTCTTTTTGTCTGTATAGTGCGTTATCATCAATAGTAACTTTAGCATCAACAGCTAAAATTTTATCATCTGAAGTTTTTAACACTGGGTTGATTTCAAACATTGAAGCGTCACTTCCGATGTATGCTTTATATAAAGCATCAACGAATTTAACCATTTCTTTAAAAGCATTTCCAGATAATCCTAAATTGAAAGCAATTTTTCTAGCTTGGAATCCTTGTAACCCAACAGCAGGATCAACTTCCTCTTTGAAAATTAAGTGAGGAGTTTTCTCAGCTACTTCTTCGATATCCATTCCACCTTCTGTAGAATACATAATCATGTTACGTCCCTTAGCTCTGTCTAACAATACAGATACATAGAATTCTGAAATTTCACTTTCACCTGGATAATATACATCCTCAGCAACTAAAACGCGATTTACTTTCTTTCCTTCTGGTGGAGTTTGTGGAGTAATAAGGTCCATACCGATAATGTTACCAGCAACCTCTTTTACTTGTTCTAAGTTCTTAGCCAACTTAACTCCTCCCCCTTTACCTCTTCCACCTGCGTGGATTTGAGCCTTAATTACATACCAGCTTGTACCGGTTTGCTCTGTAAGTTCTTTTGCTTTTTCAACAGCCTCGTCAGCGTTACTAGCCACTAACCCACGTTGTACTCTAACTCCGTAGCTAGCTAATATTTCTTTCCCTTGAAATTCATGTAAATTCATAGTTCGATAAGTTTAGCATTTAATTTAAACAGTTACAAAAATAAGAAAACTGTTTTTAATTATCTAATTAATTAGTAGTATATCTTTGTCCAAAAGATTTTTACTAGCAAGAATAGCTAATAAATTTATACTTGTTATTTATAAAAATTCTGTTTCTCCTTTTCCTTGTCTTAAAACCTCTAGCTCACCTTGGGTTAAATCAATCACTGTAGAGGCTTGATTATCACCATAGCCACCATCTACAACTGCATCGACAAGCTTTTGCCATTTCTCAAAAATCAATTCTGGATCGGTGGTATATTCTAAAATTTCGTCTTCATCATAAATAGAAGTCGAAACAATAGGATTACCTAACTTTTGGACGATTGCTCGACAGATATTGTTGTCCGGTACACGAATACCCACTGTTTTCTTCTTTTTAAACTCCTTGGGTAAATCATTATTACCTGGTAAAATAAAAGTATAAGGCCCTGGTAAAGCTTTTTTAAGAATTTTAAAGCTAGCTGTATCGATTTGTCGAGTATAATGAGATATATTACTTAAATCAGAACAAATAAAAGAAAAATTAGCCTTATCTAATTTAACTCCTTTAATTCTAGCGATTTTCTCCAAAGCTTTTGTGTTGGTAATATCACATCCCAATCCATATACTGTATCGGTAGGATAAATTACCAATCCTCCATCTTTTAGAATTTTCACAATTCTATCTATCTCCTTCTCATTGGGATTATCCGGATAAATTTTTATAAACTGAGCCATATTATATAATATATAGTGTTGTTGTAATTTACGATAATACCTTTAGCTTGGCAAATCTTAACAATAGTTTTTTAATACCTCCTACATCAAATTTAATCTCTGCTTTTTTATCGGCACCTACTCCTTCTAGATTAAGGATAACTCCCTTGCCAAAACGCTCATGCATAACAGTCTGTCCCATAGCGAGTCCTTGATTATCTACCGAGCTAGAAGATGTGCTTTGATTAGAGTTCATTGGTTTTAGTTTTCGAATATTACGATCCACACCTTTGGGCTCTTTCTCTGTTATATAAGCTGGAGGCGTACCATTCTCAGGCTTTTTCAAACGAAACTTACTCTTATCTACATCCCCAAATACATCTGTATTAATCATAGGTTTATATCTATAATTAGTCTCTACTGGAGTTAAATACTCGATATATTGTCCGTCAATATCTTCAATAAAACACGAAGGTTCACTATCGACTAATTTACCCCATCTATAACGAGATTGAGCATAAGTAAGATAAGCTTGATGTTCGGCTCTAGTTAAGGCTACATAAAAAAGTCGTCTTTCTTCTTCTAGTTCTGAACGCGTACTCTTACTCATGGCACTAGGAAAAAGATCTTCTTCCATACCTACACAGAAAACAGTTGGAAATTCTAATCCTTTAGCTAAGTGAATAGTCATCAGAGCAACTCTATCATCATCCCCATTATCTTTATCTAAATCAGTTGCTAAAGCAACATCTTCTAAGAACTCACTTAAAGATCCCCTTGCTCCATCTATTTGCTTTTGACCTTCAATAAAATCGCGAATACCATTAAGTAATTCCTCGATATTTTCCATCTTAGCTATTCCCTCTGGAGTAGTATCCTTTCTAAGCTCTTGTGCAAGACCAGTTTTTTTGGCTACATGTTCAGTTAATTGATAAGCATCCATGGTGGCATCATTGGCCTGAAAAGCCTTTACCATGTTTACAAAATCGCTAAGCTTTCCACGAGTACCAGCGCTAATCTTTAAATCGATTTTATCTATATGCTCCATTACTTCAAAAATAGAGCGCTTGTAATGATTCGCTGCAATAGTTAATTTATCCAAGGTTGTGGCTCCAATCCCACGAGCAGGATAATTAATTACACGCACCAAAGCTTCCTCGTCTTTTGGATTAATAATAAGACGCAAGTAACATAAAACATCTTTGATCTCTTTACGTTGATAAAAAGAAAGTCCTCCATATATACGATAAGGAATATCTTTCTTTCTCAAAGCATCTTCCATAGCTCTACTTTGAGCATTAGTACGATATAGGATAGCAAAATCACTATTATTAGCCTGATTTCTTAATTTTAATTCAAAAATAGTAGATGCAACAAAACGCCCCTCTTCTCCGTCTGTTAAAGAACGATGTACTTTTATTTTTGGCCCTGGATCATTAGCAGTCCATACTACCTTTTCTAATTTTACTTTATTCTTATCAATTATAGTATTAGCAGCTTCAACGATATTTTTAGTAGAGCGATAATTCTGTTCTAGACGATAAGTCTGTACATTGTCATAATCCTTCTGGAAGTTTAAAATATTATTAATATTAGCACCTCTAAAAGCGTAGATACTTTGAGCATCATCTCCTACTACACAAATATTTTGAAAACGATCCGACAAAGCCCTTACTATTAGATATTGAGAGTGATTAGTATCTTGATACTCATCCACTAAAATATAACGAAAACGGTTCTGATATTTGGCTAAAACGTCTGGAAAACGAGTCAATAGTTCATTGGTCTTTAAAAGAAGATCATCAAAATCCATGGCCCCGGACTTAAAGCAACGATCTACGTAATTTTGGTAGATCTCACCTATGCGTGGCTTTTTACTCATTGCATCAGCCTCTTGTAACTCAGGATTCTCAAAATAGGCCTTTACAGTTATTAAACTGTTTTTATAAGATGAAATACGATTGAGTACTTCTTTAGGTTTATATATATCCCTATCTAACTGCATTTCTTTTATTATCTGACCAATAAGACGTTGAGAATCTTGAGAGTCATATATAGAAAAGTTACTAGGGTAACCCAAACGGTCAGCCTCTGATCTTAGAATACGTGCAAAAACAGAGTGAAAGGTTCCCATCCAAAGATTTTTTGCCTCAGATCCCCCTACTATTTGAGCAATTCGAGACTTCATTTCTTTAGCTGCCTTATTAGTAAAGGTTAATGCTAATATATTAAAAGCATCCACTCCTTGATGCATTAAATAAGCAATCCTCAAGGTCAATACCCTTGTCTTGCCTGATCCTGCACCTGCAATTACAATCATTGGGCCATCCTTTTGTAAAACAGGAGCCCTTTGAGCTTCATTTAACTGATCAATATAATTTTGCATATTCTATTTTAGTAAAAGACCAAAATTACAACTACTAGTGCGTTATAACAAGTTTTACAAGTATAAAAAAGTTTAGTCTAGTAGAATATATTGGCTATTTTTGTAAAAAACAATTCTTATGAATTTTAACTTTGCCATAGACATACTAGCCTATATGTTACCCGTACTAGCACTGATTTTAATAAACAATTATTACTTTAAAAGAATCCTGCAACTACAAACCAACATAAACCGCTCTTTACACAATCAAGTACAGCAATCTACCAATAACACAGATCAACTTAAACTCCAAGCATTAGAGCGACTAACGCTTTTAGTAGAGCGTATTGATCTTCAAAACTTAGTATTAAGAGTAGCCAACCTAAGTCAAGATAAAGAATCTTATATGCTTAGTTTAATTCAACATATTAACCAAGAAGTAGACTATAATATTACCCAACAATTATATGTAAGCGATACACTGTGGAATATCCTTACTAAAAATAAACAAACCATTTGCTCAACCATAGAGCAAGTATGTCAAGATTCCAGTATCCAGGACACTATAGCTTTTCAGCAAGCCTTGCTAGAAAAAGCACTTTTCTTAAAACAGCACTCTGCTTTAGCACTACAGGCAATAAAAACAGAGGCAAAAACAATTCTATAGAAAAATCACTAAAAAAAAGAAACTATGAAAAAAAATATCCAAGCAGCACTACTAGTTAGCTTGCTAACTTTAGCTACAGCACCTGAGGCTTTATATGCACAAAACACTCCATCTATACTTAACTCTATAGGTCAAGATAAAATAGCAGAGGCCTTGAAAGAAGCACTCAATAAAGGAATAACTCAAAAGGTAAGTGCCTTAACGCTAAAAGACGGCTTTTATAAAAATGAAATGGTAAAAATACTCTTACCACAACAAGTTCAAAAAATAGATCAAACCTTGCGAAATATGGGCATGGAGTCTTTAGCCGATCAAGGAATACTGGTATTAAATAGAGCTGCTGAAACAGCAGTAAAACAAGCTATCCCTATTTTTGTTGAAGCTATCAAAGGAATTTCTTTTCAAGACGCAGCTAATATTTTACTTCAAAGTCCAAATGGAGCCACAGAGTATCTTCAACAAAACACAAGTGAAGCGCTATACCTGGAACTAACTCCTGTGATACAAGAATCTTTACAGAATGTTGGAGCAGATAAAATATGGACAAATATATTTAACACTTATAACACCTTACCTTTAGTAACTCCCGTTACTACCGATTTAACACAGTATGTTACCGAACAAACAATGCAAGGTGTCTTTACTATGATTGCTCAAGAAGAAGCAGAAATTAGAGAAAACCTACCTGGAGCAAGAAGCAATAGTATTTTAAAGGAAGTATTTGCTATACAAGATAATACGGAAAACCTTTCTAATGATAAGGTTTCAACGCAGAAGAAAGAAGAAAAAAATGAAAAAACTAGCATTTTAAGGAATCTACTTTATAAAAAACAAAAAAATTAATCCTTTTAATTAAATAACATTATTATAACATACATTTAACTGATTAAGAAATATTATTTTTTGATATTTGCAGTATAAAATATGATTGATTTCATAATGGTTAGGGTTAGTTAATAAAAAACCGAGTAGAATTAGGCCTCTACTCGGTTTTTATATTTTATATACTTAGATAAACTAACTCTTGTATATCTACAATAAATAACTGAACTAACTTTATTCTTGTTATTTATTGAGTTATGCAATTCTAGTGTGAATCTGCTTAAAATAAGGAAATGCTTTAAATAGATGGGTTCCAAACCAAGAAAACATTTCTCCGTCCACAAAAACTGTTTTACCATGATGAGTACAGCGTCCAATTTCAAAAGCATGCTCCTCTTTAAATGGGTAAGGCTCTGAAGATAAAAACACCAGTTCAGGATCTCCCTGTATTCTTATTTTTCTAATCTCCACTTCCGGATAACGCCCTTGTTTATTTGCATAAACATTCTCAAACCTATTTAGCTTTAATAACTCATTTATAAAAGTATGGTCTCCAGCAGCCATATAAGGCTCTCTCCAAATAAAATAAGCAGCTTTATAACTAGGCATTTTCGCCACAAAATTCATGAAATCCTTAAGTGCGAAATCAATCTTGTTTATCCATTTCTGGGCCTCGGTACGCTTATTGAAGATCATTCCAAAATCCTGTATCATTTTTGTATTGTCTTGCAATGTTATTACATCAGTTACCCATACAGGACAAATATGCTTTAGGGATTCAACAATTTCTAAGGTATTTTCCTCTTTACTGGCAATTATAATTTCTGGCTTTAAAGCCGTAATCTTTTCAATATCTACCTTCTTAGTTCCCCCAACTTTTTCTTTGGTTGACTTCAAGTGATAAGGATGTACACAAAACTTAGTAATCCCAACTAACTCGTCTTCTAAACCTAAATCAAAAAGTGTTTCGCTTATAGAGGGCACTAACGAAATAATTCGCTTAGGAGTGTTTTCAAAACAATGCTCCTGGCCTATTTGATCTTTTAAAACAATCATTATTTTGAATTTAATATTTCTTGCATCTCTTTTTGCATCACTTTTGCTTGTTCTTCTGCTTTTTGGGCAAAATCCAATCCTTTTCCTGCATAGATTATACCTCTAGAGGAATTAACTAATAAGCCTATTTCCTTGGTCAATCCATGTTGACAAACATCTTGTAGATTACCTCCTTGAGCACCAACACCAGGCACTAACAAAAAGCTATTAGGCACAATTTTTCTAATCTCTTTAAAATACTCTGCTTTTGTAGCACCTACAACATACATTAAATTCTCTGCATTGTTATAACCTTGTGAGGTTTCCAACACCTTTTGGTATAAAGGCACTCCATCTATTAACTGGGTTTGAAAATCAAAAGCACCTTGATTACTAGTTAAGGCCAATAGTATAGTATGTTTATTAGTAAAGCTAAGAAAAGGTTCCACAGAATCTTTTCCCATATAGGGAGCTACAGTAACGCTATCAAATTGCATATCTTCAAAGAAAGCCTTAGCATACATACTTGCAGTATTGCCAATATCACCTCTTTTAGCATCAGCTATAGTATACAACTCTGGATAGTATTGGTTAATATAATCCATAGTCTTTTTTAAAGACTCCCATCCTTTTAAACCGTAAGCCTCATAAAAAGCAATATTCGGCTTATAGGCCACTGCTAAATGATGAGTCGCGTCAATAATTGCTTTATTAAAGGCAAATATTGGATCTTGCTCCTGTAATAAATGCTTTGGAATTTTCTCTAAATCTACATCTAAACCTATACATAAAAAAGACTCCTTGTTTCTAATTTGCTCTACTAGTTGTTGTGTGGTCATAGTAATTGGCGATTAATAGTTAAAAAAAACCACACTATACAAAAGCAAGTGTGGTTAAATATAATAGTATCAATGTATTAGAACACGTCGCTTTCCTTAAGCTTCTCTGTGTTGCTAACCATTTGTAGTTCGTCAATAATTTTTTGGATATTTCCATTCATAACTCCATCTAGATCATATAATGTCAAACCGATACGGTGATCTGTTACACGCCCCTGAGGATAGTTATATGTTCTAATCTTAGCTGATCTATCTCCGCTACTAACCTGAGAGCTACGCTTAACAGCATCTTCTGCTTGTTTTTTAGCTAACTCCATTTCATATAGTCTAGAACGAAGTACAGATAAAGCTTTATCTTTATTTTTATGCTGAGATTTTTCATCTTGACATTGTGCCACAAGTCCTGTTGGAACGTGTGTCATACGCACAGCCGATTTAGTTGTATTAACACTCTGCCCACCTGGTCCTGAAGAACAAAATAAATCAATACGAACATCATTCATATCAATATGTACATCAAACTCTTCTGCTTCTGGTAATACCATTACCGTAGCAGCAGAGGTATGTACTCTACCTTGAGTCTCTGTTTGAGGCACGCGTTGCACACGGTGTACACCAGCTTCGAATTTTAATGTTCCATAAACGTCATCTCCTGTAACTTCGAAAATAACCTCTTTATATCCTCCTGAAGTTCCTTCGTTTACATCCACCACAGAAGTTCTCCATCCCTTGTTTTCACAATATTTGGTGTACATTCTATATAGATCTCCAGCAAATAAACTTGCCTCATCTCCTCCAGTTCCAGCTCTAACCTCTACCATTACGTTTTTGGCATCCTCAGGATCTTTAGGAATTAATAGAACTTTTATTTCGTCTTCTAATGCTGGTAAACGATCCTTTGCTTCGGAAAGTTGCATCTTAGCCATTTCAACCATTTCTTGATCGCTTCCATCAGCGATAATTTCATTGGCCTCTTCTATATTTCCAGTTACATCAATGTATTCAGCACGTTTTTCAACAAGCTGCTTTAAATCTTTGTACTCTTTGTTTAATTGTACGTAACGCTTTTGATCCATGATTACATCTGGTTGAATAATCAAATCAGAAACTTCATCAAAACGTTGTTTTATAATTTGTAGTCTATCTAACATATCTTAAAAATAGATAATTCATTTGGACTGCAAAGGTAGAAAAAAAAGGGGAATATCACTAAATATTCCCCTTGTTTTTATGTATTTAAACGCTCTGTATTACTTTTTTATCTCTACCACAATATCTACATCAGACCAAGTTTTACCTTCGTGTAAAGTTTTACAAGCCTCATGTAGACTACTAAATGCTGTTTGCGCTGCAAAATCGGAAACAATATCAATACTTCCTGTAATACGCACACCATCTTGAATGGGGCTATAAGCGAATTGTTTTTCAATAGTTTTACCATTCATTGTTAAGTGAACAACCACTGTATCGTTAGTAAATTCACCAAAGAAACCACTGATATTACCAGTCATTTTACTAAAGAAACTTGTAGCAAGAGTCTGATCTCTAATTGGGTCTTTAGTGCTAACCGAAGAAGTAACAATTACAAAAGTAGCCCCTTGTAATTCTTTTTCAATATTATCAGCATCTTTGTTAATTCCACTTAACTTAATATCGGTAAATGTACCTGCTACACCAACTTTTTCAGGGGTTTTAAACGCAGTCCAATCCAAAGTGTATGTAAAGTCTTTGGCTTGCACTTGTTCAACTTTCTTAGAATTATCCTCTACTGTTTCTTGTTTTTTATCTGCACAAGAAAAGCTTAATGCACCTACTAAAAATAATGCAATCATCGATTTTTTCATAGTCTGTATATGTTTTTTACTTTGGGTACAAAGTACAAAAAATTCATTAAACAAAGCCTTATTTATACCCTTTAATTCTCAATAAAAATAAATAAGGCCTTATTTATAAAAAGAATATATCTGAATTGTATAGAAAATAAAAGGGGCCGTCTCAATAAAAAATGAGACGGCCCTCTTTGTTATGT
>CANROJ010000036.1 GCA_947632215.1 uncultured Flavobacterium sp.
CCGTTCGTCTAGGGGTTAGGACGCCAGGTTTTCATCCTGGTAACAGGGGTTCGATTCCCCTACGGACTACAAAGCTTTTTGTATTGAGCTTAAAATAATACAGATGGTCCGTTCGTCTAGGGGTTAGGACGCCAGGTTTTCATCCTGGTAACAGGGGTTCGATTCCCCTACGGACTACAAGAGAAAAATAGTATAGACTTAATAAAATATTTAAACGAAATGGCAAATCATAAGTCAGCTTTAAAAAGAATTAGAAGTAACGAAAAGAAAAGAGTTTTAAACAGATATCAACACAAAACGACTCGTAATGCTATAAAAGCATTACGTTTGATCGAAGATAAAGTTGAAGCTGGAGAAAAATTAACAGTAGTAGTTTCAATGATTGATAAATTAGCTAAGAAAAATATCATTCATGCTAATAAAGCTTCTAACTTAAAATCAAAGTTAACAAAACACGTTTCTGGTTTATAATCAGACAATTGTTTTTAAGTAAACTAAACGAAAAAAGCCCTCAAAAAATTGAGGGCTTTTCTTGTTTGGAGTTCTAATATATTCTAAAGATTAGAGTTTAGTAATTAGGACCTTTTTATGTGTTTTTTGAAATTTTATTTATTTTTTTCTATCCTTTATACTTGTACTCTATCTAGTTTGCTATTTCTGTAGGCTAGGTATGTATTAATAATATTGGTTAAGGCTTTGCTTATGTTCTGTATAATGCATTTTTTTTTGTGAAAATCTAAATAGAATATATAAATTATACTTTTTATTGGGAAGTCTTAGCGAATGCTTTGCTGAAAGGATATTTTGTGAAATTAAATTTAATTTTTTGATAAAAAGTATTACATTTGCACAGCGAAAGTTGTGTCTTTTTATAGACTAGTTATAGAGTGATTTTTATCCTCTAGATATAGGGACATGCTTAATTTAAAAAAGAATATTGTATAAACAATACTTATATGACAACAATTAGGAATATTGCTATTATTGCACACGTTGACCACGGTAAAACTACTATGGTTGACAAGATTTTACACCACTGTCAATCTTTCCGTGAAAACGAAAGTACAGGAGAATTGATTTTGGACAACGAAGACATTGAAAGAGAAAGAGGTATTACTATTACTTCTAAAAACGTTTCAGTGGAATACAAAGGAACAAAGATCAATATTATTGATACTCCAGGTCACGCGGATTTTGGTGGAGAAGTTGAGCGTGTTTTGAATATGGCCGATGGAGTGCTTTTAATTGTAGATGCTTTTGAAGGACCAATGCCACAGACTCGTTTTGTACTTCAAAAAGCAATTGACCTTGGTTTAAAACCATGTGTTGTTGTAAATAAAGTAGATAAAGAAAACTGTACACCAGAAGAAGTACATGAAAAAGTTTTCGACTTAATGTTTGAATTAGGAGCTGAAGAGTGGCAAATGGATTTCCCAGCTGTTTATGGTTCTGCTAAGAATAACTGGATGTCGGATGATTACAAAGTACAAACTGATTCTTTCGAACCATTATTAGATATGGTCTTAGAACATATCCCTGCAGCAGAAGTTAAAGAGGGGACTCCACAGATGTTAATTACCTCTTTGGACTATTCAACTTTTACTGGACGTATCGCTATTGGACGTTTACAACGTGGGGTCTTAAGAGAAGGTATGAATATATCTTTGATTAAACGTGATGGTTCTATTGTTAAGAGTAAAATTAAAGAAGTACATACTTTTGAAGGTTTAGGACGTAAGAAAGTTAAAGAAGTAATGGCTGGAGATATCTGTGCAGTTGTAGGAATCGAAGGCTTTGAAATCGGTGACGTTATTGCGGATTTTGAAAATCCAGAAGGTTTGCCAACTATTACTATTGATGAGCCAACAATGAGCATGCTATTCACTATCAATGACTCACCATTCTTTGGTAAAGAAGGAAAGTATGTTACATCAAGACACGTAAAGGAACGTTTACAGAAAGAGTTAGAGAAAAACTTGGCTCTTCGTGTTAAAGATACTGATAGTGCTGATAAATTCATGGTTTTCGGACGTGGAGTATTACACTTATCAGTTTTAATCGAAACAATGAGACGTGAAGGATACGAATTACAAATTGGACAACCTCAAGTTATTATAAAAGTAATAGATGGAGTAAAATGTGAGCCAATAGAGGAGTTAACTATCGATATTCCTGAAGGTTTATCAGGTAGAGCTGTAGAGTACGTTTCTTTAAAGAAAGGAGAAATGCTTTCTATGGAACCAAGAGGAGATAGAATGATTATAAAATTCTTAATCCCATCTCGTGGTATTATAGGTTTACGTAATCAATTATTGACTGCTACTGCAGGAGAGGCTATTATGTCACATAGATTCTTAGAATACCAACCATATAAAGGAGATATTCCAGGACGTCAAAATGGGTCATTAATCTCTATGGAAAACGGTAAAGCTATTCCTTATTCTATTGATAAATTACAAGATCGTGGTAAGTTTTTCGTTGATCCAAACGAAGATATTTACGAAGGACAGGTAATCGGAGAGAATTCAAGAGGGGATGATATGACAGTTAACGTTACTAAAACTAAAAAACTGACAAACGTGCGTGCATCAGGATCAGATGATAAAGCTCGTATTGTTCCTGCGATTAAATTCTCTTTAGAGGAAGCTTTGGAATACATTCAAAAAGATGAGTACTGTGAAGTAACTCCTAAGAGTTTACGATTAAGAAAGATTTATCTGAAAGAAACAGATCGTAAGAGAAATAAAATAAACTAGTAATAGTTGAAGTCCTATAATTTCGATTAAGGATTAATAATATAAATTAATGCACAACATTTTTGACTAGATTCATAGCAATGGATTGGATAAAATTATGCAGGATTTTTAGTATAATGAGCTCGGTATTACACCGGGCTCATTCTATTTAGATTACTTTGAGTTAGCTCGTTATTGTACTATTATATATGCCCTTGTATCTTTTGGTATGCTTTAATATAGAATTGTATCTCTTTTACGTATAACAGTTCTAGAGGTAAGAGGTTAAAAAAGTTTTCTATTTTTTTTGGCAAGATAGTTTTGTTTTATTAGTGGATACTTAATGTGGCTTTTATTATATAATAGGCGATATTTCTGCATAATAGATGGTAATATGTAGCTAAAAAAGTTTTTTTTTATGTTGTATGGTATTTTGTTAAGTAATTATGCAATGAGAAAAATAGAAGAAATTCAAGGATAACACAGGTGTAATCGCTGATTTTTCTAATAAGTAGTGCATTATCAAGTTGTTTGTAAGTCAAGTTTTTAATAGATTGATAATTTTATTTTATTTTAAAATAAGTCCAAAATATTATTAAATTTGTAATAAGAATTAGAAATCACAACCTTAGGTTATAAATATGGCAAAGTTCGAATTGAAATTACCCAAGATGGGTGAGAGTGTTGCTGAGGCAACAATTACAAATTGGTTGAAAAATGTTGGAGATCGCGTTGAAGCAGATGAGACCGTATTGGAAATCGCAACAGATAAAGTAGATAGTGAAGTTCCAAGTGATGTATCAGGTACTATCGTAGAAATTTTATTTCAAGTAGACGATGTTGTACAAGTTGGACAAACCATTGCTTTAATAGAGACAGGTGATGTTCAAGAACCAAAAGGTGTTTCTGCCACACCAGAAGTAGCTCAAGAAAGTAAAGTTACTGAAAGTCCGGTAAAAGCTGTAGAAAAGGCTGCTACTGAAATCTCTTTTAGTGAATCAGATAAGTTTTATTCGCCTTTAGTTAAGAATATAGCAAAACAAGAAGGACTTTCTATAAATGAGTTAGAATCTATAGTAGGTAGTGGTAAAGACGCAAGGGTAACTAAGGCAGATATTTTAGCGTACGTTAAGAACAAAGCCAGTGAGGTTGTTGTGAAAAGTCCAGTAACTACTGGGCAAAGTACTACTGCTGTGAAAAGCAAAGAAGCTCCAAAAGCTGCTCCAGTATCTGTTAATGGACAGGATGAAATTATTGAAATGGATCGTATGCGTAAGCTTATTGCACACCATATGGTTCAATCTATCCAGACCTCCGCTCATGTTCAATCATTTATTGAAGTGGATGTGACTAATATTGTAAATTGGAGAAATAAGCATAAAAATACTTTTGAAAAAAGAGAGGGAGAGAAACTAACTTTTACTCCAATTTTTATGGAGGCTGTTGCTAAAGCGTTAAAAGAATTTCCAATGATGAATATTTCTGTAGAAGGAGATTACATCATCAAAAGAAAAGATATTAATCTTGGAATGGCAGCTGCCCTGCCAAACGGAAACTTAATTGTTCCTGTAATTAGAAATGCCGATCAATTGAACTTAGTAGGAATGGCTAAAGCAGTTAATGATTTAGCAGTTAGAGCTCGTACAGGAAAATTAAAACCTGACGATACTCAAGGTGGAACTTATACCGTTACTAATGTAGGTACTTTTGGAAGTGTTTTCGGTACTCCAATTTTAAATCAACCACAAGTTGGGATCTTAGCATTAGGAGCTATTAGAAAAGTTCCTGCAGTTATTGAAACTCCTGATGGAGATTTTATCGGAATACGTCAGAAAATGTTCTTATCTCATAGTTACGATCACCGTGTGGTGGATGGTGCTTTAGGAGGACAATTTGTTCAGCGTGTTGCACAAATTTTAGAAGCATGGGATATCAATAGAGAAGTATAATATTTCTTCTCTGGTTTGTTTACCTAAAACATAAAAATGGGGCTGTCTTACTGAGATGGCCCCATTTTGTGTTTTATAAGTACTAGTTTTAGTAATGGATTAAGTTCCAGTTTTACCCTCGAAATCCTTGTGGGTTTTGTGAACCAAGATCTATCTTGTTCTTTGCTGATAATCTATCTTGCTTAACGAGTATTGTCAAAAGCAACAAGGACGATTATAGTAATGCTGTTTTATAATCTTTGTTTCAGGTGGGGTTGTTCACACTGTTAAGTCGCTTTTTATTTGCTTGTTAGAAATCCAGTGTCTATTATTCTAGTTATATGTGTATTTTTTGAGTCATTGACCATAAACAAGACAAACCCGAGTTCCTATATATTATACAATAGCGAAATTGTAACATTTCTGCCCATCTGTGGTAGGTGATTCCAGCTAGAATAGCTCGTATAATAAGTGTTTAAAATATTTGTTATTCCTAGGTTCAGTTTTACCAAGTGGTTGTATTTAGGTGTAGTAAAGGAGAAGGTCGAATTCCAATTTAATATAGTGAAGCTGGCAACTGGGCTCTCTCCATACTCTATAGCAGCTTTGTTTTGCTTGGCATTGGCTTGAAGGCTTAGATTGTTATACCATTGATTATTTTTATAAGATATATTTAGACTATAGCTTAAGGGACTTATCATAGGTAAGTTTTGACCATTATTATCCTGTGCTTGCGAATAGGATACTTTAGCTTGTGCTTGAATAGTATTGGAGAGCTTGTATTGCAGTTCCCAATTTAATTGGTGTTGTTTAGCATAAGGTAAGTTGTTGTATTTTTTAGCTCCGAGTGCTCCTATAGTCATAGGAAGTAAATCAGGTTCTATTGTTCCAATAATATAGTTTTTGAAGTAAAAATGATCGATTGATAGCTTGGACTTCCACTGTAAATTGGAATACTCAAGGAAACCATTTAATTGAATAACTGATTCTTTTTTAAGAAAAGGATTTCCAATATAATCATAGTTTTGTTGACTGTTAAAAAGATAAAAGCCATACAATTCTGAGGCAGAAAACTCTCTGTTACCTGCTGCAATGGAAGCTCCGTAATAGAGGTTGTTTCCTGTATGATGTTGGTAAGAGAATGAGATATTGGCTACAGGATAAGTAGAGGATTGGGGCATGTTAGGATAGAATATTTTCAAACTTTCTAATCCTTGCTTGTCATAAACTCCTTGGTTGTTCAAATGCAATGCTAATCGTATTTGTAATTTATCCTTGGCTGATAGTTTCCATGAGTCAGTAATACTAGTGCCAATATTATATTGGCCAATATCGGCCCAAGTATACATAAACATTGGTTTGTTTTCCGGGTTATTAGGATACATTGTCATACTGGCTATTGATTGATTGTAGTAAGTGCCGAAATTCCAAATAAGAGTATGTTTTCCTATGCTTATACTTTCTAAGCTACTCCATAAGCCTAGGGTTTGGGTCTTGCCAGGCATGTCCATTCGTATATCGACTAGTTCTCTACCCGAGTCATCCATGTGATGTTCAATATTATTATAATAGACTTTGGTTTGCCAATCTTTCCACATGCCATTAGCCTTAGTTTTGTAGGTCAATGAACCAATGAAAGCTTGAGCTAAAGATACATCCATCGGTAGGGCGGGGTAGCCTACATCTAGGGCTCTATCCCAAATAATTGCTGCCTCTAGTGTTTTTCCTGGTTTGATGTGATAAGCCAACTTAGTAGATGCGTTAAACTTTGTGTATTGGGAATTTTCTATTTTCTTAGATCTTCCCGCACTGTAGTTTTCTGCGTTTTTATAAGAGAATGTTGAGTAGGAGTGTAGCTTTGCAGTAGAGGTGTGTAGGTTTACCCCATAATTTTGCTGCTTATTATTGCTTTGATAGTTACTAAAGAGTTCTACTTTATATCTTTGACCCTCTAAGGGATCTACTTTTTTTGTTTGTAGGTTAATACCCCCGCCAAAACTAGTATTTGCTGTGGTGTTTTCCCATGGTTGATATATCTCTATACTTTGTAAATTGGAGACTTCTACATAGGAGGTTATGGGATCCATATTGTCTGTACAAGCTTTGAAGATTTGCATGTTATCAATGGTGAGGTTAATACGGGAATCTGCTAAATTATTTAGCATTGGTTCCCATGCATATGCACCTCTTTTAAGCATAGAAATCTTTGGATTGTTTGTTAATTCAGACTCTATAGAGACGGGGGTTCTTTCTGTCTTGGTTGAGGTTAGTTCTATGACTTGTAGTATTGTACTGGTCATTATGCTATCTGTATGTACTTGTGCTTTTACTTGTGAAAAAGCTGTTACAATTAAAATTAGGATAGTAAACTTTTTTTTCATTTTTGAGTATACAAGTCTTGACTCTTAATCCGTGGATTAGAGTCAAGAGATTACTTTAGTGATAAATTAATTTAGAATTCTAGTTCTAAATAGAGAGAGCTATTTGTTGAATCTTGCACTTTATTACCTGCAATAATTCTATTATCTTGATCGTAAACAATTAAATTAATTAACCAAAAGCCAGACATGGTTAAAGGAAGTACACCCGAATATAAAGATTCCGTCGTGCTATAATGTAGATCTTGAATCACTTTGTTTACTCCATGATTTCCCATATCAGGCATTCTAGGGTCAACCCCTAGTAAAAGATCAGGAACCTCTTGATAGTTTTGTGCGTTATCTAAAGAGTTATAAATGCCTATTTGTAATGGATTTTCTCCTGTTTTTGGTGTAGTAGGATTAATAAGAGCTAGATAATAGGTTTGATTGTTGCTTTTAAACCAAGTAAGGTTTGTTTTTTGACTTGAAGTAGTTGGATCGATTAGCAAAGGAATCTCTACTTGCATATGTTTGTCTTGTAGCTTATAAGTGATATTCAAGCTCCAGTAATTTGAACCTAATTCATTACCTGGCATTGTAGGCATGATACTACCATGGATAAGATTTGTATCTATTGGGTCTATAGTTGCTAAAGTACTTGGAGCAGAATGAGTCATTATATGCTCATTCATTGACATATGCATTATAAGCTTCCATTGGAAATTCTCAATATAAAGTGTATTGAGTGATTCTTTACTTTGAATCTTTATGCTAATAGCATTCGTATAAGGAGCCCAAAGTTGCTTCTGATTACTTAATATAGTATATGTGATTCCTTCTTGTTCGTAGGTAGTTATGATATTTTTAGTTGTAGGTGGTTGTGTATGTGGGTTTTGATTGTCTGAATTAGAGCAAGATGTTATAAATAAAGCTAATAATAAGCTTGTAATTATCGATATATTTGTTTTCATTGTGTTTAAATTATTTTTTAAAATATGGATATACAAATCCTATTGTACTTTTATTAAAAAAGGACAACAAGGGTATTATCAAAAAAAATAAATTAAACTAACGGTGGTTTAGCTTCTTTAAAATTAGGTAAGAAGCTATAAAGGTCTAAATAATTGTCTTGGATAGCATTTGAAGAAATTTGCTTCTTTGTAGAACTTGTAGGATGTTGGTTGTCTTCAAAGAATAATATCTCATAGTGTATTTGGAAGCTTTTCTTTGAAGCAATAGAGTTGTCTTGGTCTGCTGTTTTGGCTAGCTCATTCTTTAAATGGCAAGTACCATTACACTCTAACTCTGGAGTGTTTTTATTAATACATAGCTCCTGTATTTCATCATAATTAATAGCAAAGTCCAATAAAGGAAATATTGGCTTGCTAAAAAATAATACAACAATAATTAGGATAGCTTTTTGCATGGTGCAAATATAGTTAAGGTTTGGTGATTTATACCTTTTTTTGTTGAAATGATTTTTTAGTGGGATTAATTGTGTGGTATCTAAAGGTTTTGCTTTAATAAGTTGTTTGAGCTAGAGGCAATAAACACAATAAGGCTTCCTTGGAAAGATTCTATGTAAAATAATGCTAAAACTATAAGTCTATTGTGAAGAAGTACTGCATAACATTTATTATATTTGTGATTAAACAATTTAGAATAATGGAGTTGAAATTACATAGACCCATTTGTTTTTTCGATTTAGAAACTACAGGGGTGGAAGTTGCAAAAGATAGAATCGTCGAAATTGCTATTTTGAAAATTTTTCCAAACGGGAATAAAGAAAGTAAAACTTGGTTAGTGAATCCTGGTATTCCCATTCCAGAGCATTCTACAAATATACATGGTATAACCAATGAGAAAGTAGCCAACGAGCCAACTTTTAAGGAATTAGCACCACAGATTTATCAAATGATCAAAGATTCTGATTTAGCCGGTTTTAATTCGGACCGATTTGATATTCCTCTTTTAGTAGAAGAATTATTAAGAGCGGATATTGATTTTGATATGGGGAATCGAGTGTCGGTTGATGTTCAGACAATTTTTCATAAAAAAGAAGAACGTACTCTAAGTGCTGCTTACCGCTTTTATTGTAATCAGACATTAGAAAATGCGCACTCTGCAGCAGCAGATACCAATGCTACTTATGAAATTTTAAAGGCTCAATTAGATCGATATCCTGATTTAGAAAACGATATGAAGACTTTGTCTGAATTCACTACTAGAAAAAAAAGTGTTGATTTTGCTGGATTTATCATTTTAGATGAGCAGGGAAGAGAGATTTTTGCTTTTGGGAAACACAAAGGAGTTTTAGTAGAATATGTTTTGGATAATGAACCAGGTTATTATGGTTGGATTCAAAATGCAGATTTTCCACTTTATACCAAAAAAGTTTTAACAGCGATAAAGTTGCGTAAACTTAATAATAAACTTTAAAAATATATATTTTTCAAAAATGAAGATTATTTGCATAGGCAGAAATTATGTAGAACATATTGAAGAGTTAAACAATGAAAGACCAAAGGAGCCAGTGGTTTTTATTAAGCCTGATACTGCATTGCTAGGTAAGGAAGTTCCTTTTGTAATTCCATTTTTCTCCACAGATGTTCATCATGAGCTAGAGGTTGTAGTGAAGATAAGTAAAGTTGGAAAATTTATCGATACCAAATTTGCCCATAAATACTATGAACAGATAAGCGTAGGGATAGATTTTACAGCAAGAGATTTACAAAGTAAACTCAAAGAGAAGGGACTACCTTGGGAAAAGGCTAAAGGTTTTGATGGAGCTGCCGTAGTAGGTAAGTTTATTTCCAAGCAACAAATAGCTGACCTTAACGACATACACTTTAGTATGACAAAGAATGAGCAGTTAGTTCAAAGTGGATCAACAAAGCAAATGCTTTGGTCAATAGACGAGCTCATTAACGAGGTCTCTCAATATTTCACATTAAAAACTGGAGATTTAATTTTTACTGGTACACCTGTTGGTGTTGGTCGTGTAGAAAATGGTGATGTATTAAAAGGGTATTTAAACAACAAAGAATTGTTTCGTGTAATGGTAAAATAAAACTATGGCGTTATATTACGATATTGGAGCTATTTGTCGACAATATGACGACGATAAAGAATTGGTCAAAGGTGAACTGGTGGGATTTATTTCAAGTTCAAGTAAAACTTTAAAACTAATTAAAAAAGCTATTGTAGAAAAAAATTATGTTGAGGTTCTTGAGTATTTGAACGCTCTAAAGCCTTCTTTAGAGTTTTTAGGATTAGATCAAGCTTTAGAAGAATTAGTTTTTATCGAAAAATGGACACAAGAAAAAGGCAAAATAAAAGAAGTAAAAGAGAACTTTAAATCATTTAAAGTATACATTAAAAAGGCTAATAAAGAAATTAAGAAGGACTTTTCATTAAGTTAAATATTAGATGCTAGTATTCAAGGGTATAAAAGTCAATAGTGGGTAGATATTAATTTGGTCTAAAGTCATTAGAGACTCAGCTAAAACATGTTTTAGAAATAGTATTGATATATACTATAGCCGATAGAGTTGAGTCTATTAATTTGTTGATGAGTTTTTAATGCCGATTTGCTAATTTTAATGGGTAATTTAGCTTCTGGTCAGAAAGATGAAATAAGCGAAGTTTTTTTCTCAAGAACATCTAAGAGCTTATTGAGGTGAATTTTTAAAGAGATTTTTTGGATATTTGAAACTAAAAATACCTAAGATTTTCTCAAAGTAAATTAGCTTGAATCTTATCTCAATTCAAAGATTTGTGGCTTAAATGAGTGAAAAATTACTCTTTACCTAGTAAGGGGATAGTTGTTTTGCTTTTTTCTTAGTCAAATTGGTATAAAAATTAAGTATAAAATATAATACAGGGTTCTGTATAAGGTGTTTTAAATCAAATAGATAGTTTTATGGTTGAGCTCATGGATGTAGATTTTTTAGAAATAATATCTAAAGAGTTGCATATTAGAAATAAAACTATTTCTTTTGCAGAAAGTTGTACAGGTGGAAGGTTAAGTGTTTTATTTAATAGTCGACCTGGATCTTCGGCTTATTATAAGGGTGGAATTATTCCTTATGCAACAAGTAGTAAGATTGAATTCTTGGGAGTAAGCGCTAAAAGTATTGAGACTTTTAGTGTTGTAAGCAAGCAAGTAGCTATAGAAATGGCAGAAAAATCAAAAGAGCATTTTGCTAGTGATTTTGCCGTAGCAACAACCGGTAATGCAGGACCTGAAAAAGGAGATTCTATTGAAGAAGTAGGGACCGTTTTCATTGGAATAGCAACACCTGAAAGAGTTTATGCGAAAAAATTTAAATTCGAAGGATCCCGCGAAAGAGTTGTAAATGATGCGGTTTCGAAAGGATTAGAATTGATATATAAAGAAATAATAAAAAAATAACGGAAAATATTTTGTATAATAATTTTCTTTTCCGTTACTTTGCACCCTGATTTTGAATATTGAAATAAAAGATAAGAAATAATGTCAAGAGTTTGTGAAATTACTGGAAAAAGAGCAATGGTTGGAAACAACGTTTCTCACGCGATGAATAAAACTAAGAGAAAGTTTTCTGTGAACTTAGTTAAAAAACGTTTCTACATTGCTGAAGAAGACAGATGGGTAACATTGAAATTATCAACGTCTGCATTAAAAACAATTAATAAAAAAGGTATTACTGCTGTATTGAAAGATGCAAGAGTAAAAGGATTAGTAAAATAGTCTAGACCATAAAAAATAGAATACGATGGCAAAGAAAGGTAACAGAATACAAGTAATCTTAGAATGTACTGAACACAAAGCGTCTGGTTTACCAGGAACTTCAAGATACATCACAACTAAGAATAAGAAAAACACTCCAGATAGATTAGAGATTAAAAAATTTAATCCTATCATGAAGAAAGTAACAGTTCACAAAGAAATTAAATAATTAGTAGTCATGGCAAAGAAATCTATAGCAGCTTTAAGAACAGGTTCTAAAAAGTTGACTAAAGCAATTAAAATGGTGAAATCTCCAAAGACAGGTGCTTACACATTCGTTGAAGCTGTTATGGCTCCTGATTTTGTTGACGAATTCTTCGCAAAGAAGTAATCTGACCATTATAAAAATCTTAAAAAAGCTGTCTTTTTAGACAGCTTTTTTTTATTTAGTATCCTCAAGTAGAAGTTGAGTAGAGAATTAAAAAATAATTACAGTAATATTTCTATATTTGTAGTAGTTAATAAAGTTTATTATGAGTTTTTTTAAGAAATTATTTTCTTCTGAGAAGAAGGAGACTCTTGACAAAGGACTAGAGAAGTCTAATGAATCGTTTTTTTCCAAACTAAGTAAAGCTGTAGCTGGTAAAAGTAAAGTAGATGACGATGTATTAGATGATTTAGAAGAAGTGCTTGTAAGCTCCGATGTTGGTGTTAATACAACTTTGAAAATCATAGATAGAATTGAGCAACGCGTAGCCTCTGATAAATATGTCGGAACACAGGAGCTCAATAAAATTTTACGTGAAGAAATCGCTAGCTTGCTTTCTGAAACAAAGTCAGGTGAAGCTGTAGATTTTGAGATACCAAAGGATAAAAAGCCTTACGTTATTATGGTAGTGGGTGTAAATGGTGCTGGTAAAACTACTACTATTGGAAAGCTTGCATACCAATTTAAGAAGGCGGGATTAAAGGTTGTTTTAGGTGCAGGCGATACCTTTAGAGCGGCTGCAATTGATCAACTTCAAGTTTGGGCAGATAGAGTAGGTGTTCCTATAGTTAAGCAGCAAATGGGTAGTGACCCTGCTTCTGTTGCTTTCGATACCCTACAATCTGCGGTAGTTCAACAAGCAGATGTTGTTATTATCGATACTGCAGGTCGATTACATAATAAAGTTAATTTAATGAACGAATTAACTAAAGTAAAAAGAGTGATGCAAAAAGTGATAGCCGATGCTCCTCATGATGTAATGCTTGTATTAGATGGATCAACAGGTCAAAATGCTTTTGAACAGGCTAAGCAATTTACTGCAGCCACTGAAGTAACTTCTTTAGCGGTTACTAAGTTGGATGGAACTGCTAAAGGTGGTGTAGTTATCGGTATATCTGATCAATTTCAAATTCCTGTAAAGTATATTGGAGTTGGAGAGGGTGTTGAAGATTTACAAGTATTTAATAAAGTTGAATTCGTGGATTCTTTTTTTAAATAGATATTAAAATGAACAATATTAGATTTTTTTTCTATTTGTGTAGTTTTGTTCTTTTAACTAGTTGTTCTTCCTCTTTTAGTGAAGAGAAGCTACAAGAGTTAAATGGTTATTGGGAAATTACTAAGGTAGAATTACCAGACGGTACTACAAAGGAATTTACTGTTAATGGTAGTATTGATTTTTTTGAAATTAACAATGCTGGCCAAGGCAAAAGATTTAAGGTGATGCCTCAGTTTAATGGGGAGTACTTAACAAATCAGGTTTCCGAAGATTTTGTTATTCAAAGTCAGGCAGATACTACTTGGATTAATTATTCTACTGAATTTTCTTCCTGGAAAGAACAATTGATTGAATTGAGTGAAAAGGAATTAGTTGTTAAGAATCAAAATGATTTAATTTATACCTACAAACGCCCAGTTCCTTTTACTTTAAAATAAAGAAATAGTGAAGAAATTTAACCCATCTAAAAGATTACGTGATAATAATAGTGTTGCAGATATTTTGCAGATAATCATCAAAGAGAACTCCTTAGAGAACGGGATTAATAGCGTTAGTATTAAGAAGGCCTGGAGAGATGTTTTGGGTCCCGCAATAAGAAATTATACTTTAGATTTAATGCTTAAGAATCAGGTGTTATACGTAGCCTTATCTTCCCCTATAGTTAGGGAGGAGTTAACTTATGGCAAAAGTAATATTATTGAACTTCTCAATGAAGAATTAAAAGCGGAAGTTGTGAAAGATATCATTTTTAGATGAATAAAATATACAGGCAGGTTAAGATATAAGGATCTTACCTGCTTTTATTGTTAAAGGGTAATTACTCTATAAAAAGAAGTATAATTGTTAAATAATACGATAGCTTATGTTTTCTAAGGCTTGTGAGTATGCTATAAGAGCTCTTATTTTTATTGCAGAGAGTTCTCTAAGTAATAATCGTGTGGGGTTAAAAATGATTGCTGAGCAAATCGATGCGCCTATGGCTTTCACAGGGAAGATTCTACAGAATTTATCACGTCATGGTATTGTGGATTCTGTTAAAGGCGTTGGGGGAGGTTATATAATCTTGCCACAAACAATGGAGCAGACTAAGCTAGCAGAGATTGTTCGTATAATTGATGGAGATGCTGTTTTTACCGGTTGTGCTTTGGGTTTAAGGGAGTGTAATGCTTTAAAGCCTTGTCCTATGCATGAAAAGTTTAAAGATGTCAGAGATATGCTTAGAAACATGTTAGAGACCACAACTTTATTAGAGTTATCTAAAGGATTGTTAGAAGGTGAAACCTTCTTAAAGCGCTAAGTTATTATTTTGCTTTTTTAAGTTTAAATGTCCTATAAAGAAATGTCCCAAGTAATCGGATCGATTTACTTGGGACATTTTTAGTTTTTATTTAGATTGTGAAATTAGTATCTATTTGTTCTACAATAATTTCCTGTAATAATTTCCTTGCTCTTATAAGCTTCACTTTGACATTATTTAAGGGTTGTCCTGTTCGTTGGGCAATTTCATTATAAGAGAGCTCTTGAAAAAAGCGAAGTTCTATTACCTCTTGGTAATGTGGTTTTAATAACTTTACATAGCTTTTAAAAATCGCTAAATTTTGTTGTTTAATAAGCTGATCTTCTACGTTAGCAGTGTCATCTGCTATATTGTCATAGGTTGATTCAACTTGGGAGTTTACCCTTAGAATTGCATCTTTTTGTCTTTTGCGAAGTAAATCAACATGTACATTTTTAGCTATGGAAATTAACCAAGTATTAAAAGCGTATTGTTCTTTATAGGAAGCAATACTACTGAATGCCTTTGAGAAGGTTTCAATAGTAATATCTTCGGCATCTGCTTCGTTAGCTATTCTTTTTAGGATATAAAAATATACTTCACTCCAATAGTGATCTAACAAAAAAGTAAAAGCAGATTGGTCTGCTTGTTTAGCCAAGGCTATTTGATTAGAAATGTTCTCTTTCAAGTTTTCTGCCAGTTATTAATTGGGTTAGAGAATAATACGAAGTTATAAAAATATGAATTAATTCTAACAAAGGGAAGATCCAGATAAGATCTTTATTTAAAAAATGTTTAAATAATCTGTAGTTATATATATAAACTACCAACATTCTAAAGAAAAATAAAGCTATTACGATTTGCCAGTTTGTATTGATAAACAAACATATAATAAAAGATAAATAGAATAATATTCTAAGTTTAGTAAAAATAGTATTTATTAATTTATGTTTAAAACTAGCTGCCTTTAATAGTAAAAGTTCAGTTTTCATATTGTCAATCCAGGTAGAGTATTTTTTTTCTGGCTCGATGTAAACGAAACTTATAGGGTCGGTTGCTATAGCGGTGTTTTTTTTGTTAGAAATTTGCTCAATAAAAGAGTATTGATCTCCAAAGGGAGTTCGCATTTGCTGAATAAACCCATTATTAGAGTAAAATAGATCTTTTGTATAGCCTTGGTTTTTCGAGTTTCCATGTAAGACACTCGAAAATGAACTACCAATAACAAGCTGTATAGTTTTCAATGTGTTGCTATATCTTTGTAAAGCATTAAAGAAAGATCCCTTTTTCTTTAAAATACTGCTATGTCCTATTACTATTTGTTTTTTATCACTAAAGTAACTAGCTAGAGTATTAAGCCATTGGGGATCTGTTATTGAAGCTTGTGGCTCGGTGAAAACAAAATGATCGTATTTAGCTACTTTGATACCTAAAGTCAGAGCATATTTTTTGTTGTTCCAGAAAGCTTCGTTGTTTAATACGTTAACAAGCTTTATTTTAGGATGTGTTTTCTCGAAGGCTTCTAGTATGTCTAAGCTCTCATCACACGAGGCATTGTTTACCAGAATAATTTCATAGCTAGGGTGATTCTGTTGTAATAAGGTTGGTAGATAGTTTTCTAAGATGTCCTGCTGATCTTTAATGTAAACAATTAATGAAACAGACTTTTGATTACGATCGATTTGCTTTTTTACGATATTTTGCCCGAAAGCTAATTTGCTGTAAAAAAAGAAATAATTAAGGAGTTCAAGGCCAATACAGGCTAAAAATATATTAAAGATAATTGTTGTTAGCATAAGGTTTAGATCATCTAAAATAGGTGATGTATTTTGTTAGTAGGCGTATTTGTTAAAAGATGTTTACTTCGACTTGGATTTTTATACCAAAGCAATGTTGTATTTTTGCTTGTATTTCTTTGGATAATTCATAGATTTCTTGACCTGTGGCATTTCCATGATTAACTAATACTAAAGCTTGATTTTCATGTACTCCGGCATCATTTTTTCGATATCCTTTAAATCCACATTTTTCTATTAACCACCCAGCAGGTACTTTTACAGTATTCTGATCCACAGGGTAGCTAGGCATATCAGGATGTTTTTTTAATAGTGATTCAAAGAGTTCTCGTGTTATTATGGGGTTCTTAAAAAAACTTCCACTATTACCAAGGTGTTTTGGGTCGGGCAACTTTTCTTGACGAATAGCTATTACAGCTTGACTAATGTCTTTGATGGTAGGGTTCTGAATTTGTGCTATATCCAGTTTGGCTTGTATTGCACCATATTGGGTTTTCAAAACGTGATTATCCTTGGTTAATTTAAATGTAACAGAGGTAATTATATATTGATCTTTGAGTTGATTTTTGAAAATGCTTTCTCTATAGCCAAAGTTACATTGCTCATTTGTAAAGGTTCGCATTTTACCTGTTTGTATTTCTAATGCTGTACAACTAACAATGGTGTCTTTAACTTCTTGCCCGTAAGCTCCAATATTTTGTATTGGTGCCGTACCTACATTACCAGGTATGAGCGAAAGATTTTCCACTCCTGCAAAATCCATAGCGATGCTCCAAAGAACAAATTCATGCCAGTTTTCTCCACTTTGAACTTCTACTAATACATTATGCTGGTCTTGTTCAATAATATCAATACCTTTTGTGTTGAATTTTATCACTAATTGGTCGATATCTTTAGTTAATAACATATTGCTTCCTCCTCCTAATAAGAAAATATTTTTTTTGTTATGTTTAACTATAAGATCTATTAAGCTCTCAAGGTTATCTATGGTAATAAATTCAGCTGCATTAACATCAATGCCAAAGGTATTATAAGGTTTTAAAGATATGTTTTTTTGTATTTTCATTGCAATGGTAAAACGTTTGAGATTATTTATCGCTTATTTTAAAGATCTCATAATCCTGATTAATACTGTTTAATAAGTTTTCTGTTCGTTGCTCGTGAGTGTCAGTTATAAACATTTGTCCGAAGGTTTCTAAATTTACAAGTTCTAGAATCTTACGGACTCTATTCTCATCAAGTTTATCAAAAATATCATCAAAAAGTAGAATAGGGGATTCACCTTTTTGTTCTTTGATAAATTCAAATTGCGCTAGTTTAAGTGCAATTAAGTAAGACTTTTGTTGTCCTTGTGAACCAAACTTTTTAATAGGAAGGTCTTTGAGTTGGAAGTTTAAGTCATCTTTATGGACTCCTACACTTGTGTATTGCAAAACTCTATCTTTAGAAAGGTTGTCTACAAATAATTCTAGCATACTACTTTGATGTAATTGGGAGTCGTATACTAAATTTACTTCATTATCTAATCCTGTGATTAATTGGTGATAATGCTTGAATATGGGAACGAATTGCTTTATGAAATTATTCCTTTTTTGGAAAATAGGCAGTGCGATTTCTTGAATTTGTTCGTTATAAACATCTAAAGTGGTAGGGTCAAAGTAATGCTGTGATGCAAAATGTTTCAATAGAGCATTACGTTGAGTAATAAGTTTTTGGTAGCTAATTAATAATTGTAAGTAATTAGCATCCATAGTGGAGATAACACTGTCTAGAAATTTACGTCTAGTTTCACTACCTTCTGTTATTAAATCTCTATCTGAAGGTGATATAATTACTAGAGGTATTAGTCCAAAATGGTCCGATAATCTATCGTAGTTTTTGGCATTTCGCTTGATTACTTTTTTCTGTCCTTTTTTTAAACTGCAAACGATTTGCTCTAGATTAGTTTTTATTTCAAAGCCACCATCAATAACAAAGAAATCACTTTGGTGATTAATATTTTGTACAGCTACAGGATTAAAATAACTTTTGCCATAGGCCAAGTAATATATTGCATCTAATATATTAGTTTTTCCTACTCCATTTAACCCTACAAAACAGTTTATTTTTTGATTAAATTCAAAGGTTTTTTCTGTTATGTTTTTGAAATTCAGGATGTTTAAATTTTTTAAATGCACGTTGTAATCAGGTATTATAAGTTTCCAAGCAACACTTTGCTCAATTTCGCTGCAAATTATCAAAAATATAGATAGAAAGCACTTTTATATTACAATAAAAATCCTATTTTTGCCTATATTAAACTTTTGAAAACATGGCAACTTATAATAAAAGAGGCTACAAAGCCCCAAAACCTTCTAATGAAAATGAAGAAGGAGAATTTGATCAGTTCACAAATGTAGATGTAACTAATAGTGCTACGGCTGAGGTATTTAATACCCTTGATGATGGAGCTAATAAAATGGAAGGCTGGGTAACTCGTAATTCTAAAACTATTTTTGGAATTGTTGGAGCAGTGGCATTAATTACTCTAGGGTATGCAGGATATGGGAAATTTGTTGTAGAACCTAAAAATAATGATGCAGCTAACGAAATGTTTCAAGCGCAAACTTATTATAATAATGCAGTTCAAAGCACTACTGATAAAGATAATTTATATCAGTTAGCGCTTCAAGGAGGAGAAGGAAAACTTGGTTTCCTAGGAATAATTAGAGACTATAGTGGAACTGATACGGCAAATTTAGCTCATTATTATGCTGGTACTTCTTATTTAAATCAAGGGGAGTATACTAAAGCTATTGAGCATTTAGAAAAATTCTCTACCACTGATGCAGTCATAGGTGCTTTAGCTTTAGGCGCAATAGGTGATGCGTTCTCAGAATTGGGTCAAAAAGACGAAGCTTTAGACTATTATAACAAGGCGGTTAGTCATGGTAAAAATGAATTAACCTCTCCGAGATATTTATTTAAAGGAGGAGTTATTGCTCTGGAAATTGGTAAGAGACAAGAGGCTTTAAAAATGTTCACAGAAATTAAAAATAACTTTCAAGGATCTATCGAAGCAGGATCAATCGAAGGAATGATAGGTTTAGCACAATAAGACATGGCAACAGAAAATAAAAATCTTTCTCAGTACGATAAGACAACTTTACCTAATGCGAAGGATTTTAAGATAGGTATTGTAGTATCGGAGTGGAATGATAAGGTTACTAATGGATTGTTTTGTGGAGCTAAAGAAGCCTTAATGGATTGCGGAGCTTTGGAGCACAATGTAATTCGTTGGGATGTGCCAGGTAGCTTTGAATTAGTTTATGGTGCACGTAAAATGATTGAGACAATAGAGGATTTAGATGCTGTAATTGTTATAGGATGCGTTATTAAAGGAGAAACAATGCACTTTGATTTCGTTTGTACAGGTGTTACTCATGGTATCAAAGATTTAAACTTAATTGCCGATATTCCTGTTATCTTCTGTGTTTTAACTGATAATAATATGCAACAGTCCATTGATCGAAGTGGAGGTGCATTCGGAAATAAGGGAACAGAAGCAGCTGTGGCAGCTCTTAAGATGATAGAACTTAATAATAAATATTAAGAACTTATATAACCAAATATCAGTACCTGCAAGCATTGAATGTTTGCAGGTATTTTTATTTAGTGATAATTTACAAATTCTAAAATAGTTTAAGGAATAATATTTAAGTAAATTTGTACTTTAATCAAAGAGCTAAGTTTTTTAGTTCAATACTACTTATTTTTAAAATAAATAGATGTCAAATATAATTCGATTACTGCCGGTTCACGTAGCCAATCAAATAGCAGCTGGAGAGGTTGTACAAAGACCTGCCTCAGTGGTTAAAGAGCTTGTTGAAAATTCGGTAGATGCTGGTGCTACGGAGATTAAATTAGTGTTAAAGGAAGGAGGTAAGACTCTTGTTCAAGTCATCGATAATGGTAAAGGGATGGGAGCTCAAGATGCTTTACTTTCTTTTGAAAGACATGCTACTTCTAAGATATCTAATGCACAGGATTTATTCAATATACAAACTAAGGGTTTTCGTGGAGAAGCCTTAGCTTCTATTGCTGCTATTGCACATGTGGAGTTAAAGACTCGTACGGCTGATGATTCTATAGGTACCCATATAACCATCGAAGGAGGCAAGGTAATTAGTCAGGAACCTGTAGTTTGTGAAGTAGGGACTTCTTTTGCTGTGAAGAATTTATTTTTTAATATACCAGCTAGGCGAAACTTTCTAAAAAATGTGACCATTGAGTTTAGACATATAGTAGATGAATTCGAAAGATTAGCCTTAGTGCATAATGAAGTACAGTTCACTTTGATTCACAATGGTAATGAAGTTTTTAATTTACCTAGCTGTAATCTTAGGCAAAGGATTGTAGCTGTCTTTGGAGCTAGAACAAATGAGAAGTTGGTCCCTATTGCTGAAAGTACCGATATAGTGAGTATAGAAGGATTTGTAGGTAAACCTGAATTTGCTAAAAAGAATCGTGGAGAGCAGTTTTTCTTTGTCAATAATCGCTACATAAAAAGTGGGTATTTGCATCATGCTGTTTTAGCGGCTTACGAAGGGCTTTTAAAAGAAGGTACCCATCCTACTTATTTTGTTTATTTACAGGTACCCACCGACACTATAGATATTAATATACATCCTACTAAAACTGAAGTAAAGTTTGATGATGAGCAAGCCCTTTATAGTATTTTAAGATCTGCTATTAAGCACAGTATGGGACAATTTAATGTAGCTCCTGTGTTAGATTTTCAAAGAGATGCCTCTATGGATACTCCTTATGACTTTCAAGGTACTCATGCTTCTACACCTACCATTGAAGTAGATAGGAATTTTAATCCTTTTGAGCGACAACAAAGCATAGAACAAGATAAGTTTGAATATAATCCTTTTGAGAATCCTTTTGA
>CANROJ010000037.1 GCA_947632215.1 uncultured Flavobacterium sp.
GACCACGACCATGACCACGACCATGACCACGACCATGACCACGACCATGACCACGACCATGACCACGACCATGACCATGACCACGACCATGACCACGAATTTTACTTCAATGGGACTTTTGGCGATATTGTTGGAAAATCACAAATACATGTGACTAATAATTCTATCATTACTAAAGATGATTCTACAGTAGGTGAATACAAACTTGTTGTAAAGGTTTTAGATATGATGGGAAACCAAGCAGTAGAGGTTACAACTTTTGAGATAGTGAAGTCTTTATAAGAGATAGGATTATTTTGTAGGAAGTAATAAGTTCGTAATTGTAGATTTTATTGATTTATTATTCAACTAAAAGCCTAATCCTTATATATTTAATTATATTTGTTTTTAAACTATTAATTACCCTAAATAAATGAAAAAATCGTTAATGACACTTTTGGTTGCAGCTCTTGTTATGTCGTGCAATGACAAAAATGAGAATGCTGTTAATGGCCAAATTAATTACCCGCATACCAAGTCTGGTGATGTGGTAGACAATTACTTTGGAACAGATATTAAAGATCCCTACCGTTGGTTAGAGGATGATCGCGCTGAAGATACTGAGCAATGGGTTAAAGCACAAAATGTTGTAACTTATGATTACTTATCCAAAATTCCTTTCCGCAGTGATTTAGAGAAGCAAATGGAAGAGGCGTGGAATTATGAAAAAATTAGTGCTCCATTTCAAGAAGGGGACTATACTTACTTTTTCAAAAACGATGGCCTACAAAATCAATCGATTTTGTATCGTAAAGACGAAAGTGGTAAGCAAGAAGTTTTCTTAGACCCTAACAAATTCTCTACAGATGGTACTACTTCTTTAGGAGGTTTAGACTTTTCAGAAGATGGAAGTAAACTAGCTTACGCTATCTCTGAAGGAGGAAGTGACTGGAGAAAGGTAATTGTTATTGATACCGATACAAAACAACGTATTGGAGATACTTTAGTTGATGTTAAATTCAGTGGAGTATCTTGGTTTAAAAATGATGGTTTTTATTACTCTAGCTATGATAAGCCTGAAGGAAGTGAGCTTTCTGCTAAAACTGATGAACACAAACTATATTATCATAAATTAGATACTAAACAAAGTCAAGATGATTTAATTTTTGGTGATAAGCAAAAGAGACGTTACGTGGGGGGATCAGTTACTGGTGATAATCAATATTTAGTTATTACAGCTGCTAATTCAACTTATGGTAATGAATTATATATTAAGGACTTAAGAAAGAAAGATAGTCCTATTGTTACTTTAGTAGATAACTTTGAAAGTCAGAATGGTGTGTTAGATAGCCGTGATGGTAAGTTATTTATTGTTACAGATTATAAAGCTCCTAATTCAAGAATTGTATCGGTGGATGCTAGCGCTCCAGCACAAGCTAATTGGAAAGACTTCATTAAAGAAACAGATAATGTACTTGGTGCTTCTAAAGGAGGGGGATATATTTTTGCTTCTTATTTACAAGATGCTGTTACGGCAGTTAATCAGTACGACTATAATGGTAATGTAATTCGTAGTGTTGAGCTTCCAGGACTTGGTACTGCAAGTGGTTTTAGAGGTAAGAAAGCTCAAGAAACATTGTATTATTCTTTCACAAATTATATTACGCCAGGAACAATCTACTCTTTTGATGTTAAGACTGGATTGTCAGATGTTTATGAGAAACCTAATGTAAAGTTTGATTCTTCTTTATATGAGTCAAAACAAGTGTTTTATACTTCAAAAGATGGAACAAAGGTACCTATGATTATCACTTACAAGAAAGGTGTTGAATTAGATGGTAAAAATCCAACCTTATTATATGCTTATGGAGGATTTAATATTAGTTTAACTCCAGCTTTCAGTATAGCTAACGCTATATGGCTAGAAAATGGTGGAATTTATGCAGTTCCTAATCTAAGAGGTGGTGGAGAATATGGTAAAGAATGGCATATTGCTGGTACACAGTTACAGAAGCAAAATGTGTTTGATGACTTTATTGCAGCTGCTGAGTATTTAATTGCCGAAAACTATACTTCTTCTGACTTCTTAGCTATCAAAGGTGGCTCTAATGGAGGTCTATTGGTAGGAGCTACTATGACTCAACGACCTGAATTAATGAAAGTAGCATTGCCGGCTGTTGGAGTATTAGATATGTTACGTTATCATACTTTCACAGCAGGTGCGGGTTGGGCGTATGATTATGGTACTTCAGAAGATAATAAAGATATGTTTGAATACTTATTAGGTTACTCTCCATTACATAATGTAAAGCCAGAGGCATACCCAGCAACTCTTGTAACCACAGGTGATCATGACGATAGAGTTGTTCCAGCACATAGCTTTAAATTTGCTGCTGCTCTTCAAGCTAATAATAATGGTGAAAACCCTGTGTTAATACGTATTGAAACAAATGCGGGACATGGTGCAGGAAAATCTGTAAAACAGACTATTCAAGAAAATGTTGATTTACAAGCTTTCACGCTTTATAATATGGGAGTAACTTCTTTGAAGAAATAATTCAGTCTTTATATTAGTTAGTAAAAAGACGTTTTAGTTTCGACTGACCCAAAAAAATTAGACGAAGTTATTCACGCTATTAAGTATAATGAGCTCAGTGTTTTCACTGGGCTCATCGTATTTTATATTTATGTAGATTCTCTGATTAACTACAGTATTTTATTTGTTATTTTTATTGAATTACTTAGTCCTACTATTAAATTGTTTTGTCCCCTAGAGATACTATGTGTGCAGAGAATTTTACTTCTTTTATTTCCTTATCTCAGGATTTTATTTTACAAATCTTGATTACATTACAATAAAGTAGGTAGTTATAACTAAATATAGCAGTATTAATAGGTCAATAATTACTGATTTGTACTAAACTACTCTATTAGATAGTAGATTGATCTAACTCTAAGGAAGTTTTATAGTAGCATAATTTCATCTTATAATATTGTTTGCAATTTTGGAAATACATGAACACAAAAGGCTTGTTTTTTCAACTTGCCACACAATTTTAATATCTAATTTATTTATTCAAGACTATTTTAGTATTTTGAAAAATGTGTAACATATTTAGAGTATTTAATAGAAAAGATGTAGGCTTAATTATCTGATTAGTAAATTTGTATTTACTAAGGTTTACTTTGAAATGCTAATTATATTTTGTGTCTAATTATGAAAAAATGCCCTAAAAAACTTCTTTACTTAGGACATTTTACATTGTTTTATTTTTTATTTCTTACAAATAAGAATAGTCTTTAACTCCGGCATTAACTTCAAAATTTAGAAAGTTTTGTTCTGGAGGAATTGGACAAGAATATTTTGGATTATAAACACAATAAGGATTATAAGCAGTATTGAAGTTTATTATTATTTCTTGAGTGTCAGAGGGTATATTTAAGTTTAAATACCTACCACCACCATAAGTGGTTACACCGGAGGTCAAATCAGTAAAAGGTAGAAATAAATAGTCGGCATATTTCTGATCCTGTATAAGGGTTAAATCTTGAAATACATCTAAAGTGTAAGGCGTGCCTTGATATTGAAATTGGATTTCTCCATATTTTCTATAAATAGGTCGTCTATTAGTTGTTGTTTGCATTTCAAAAGGTTTTTCCTCTGGAGTTGTTGTTATTGTTCCTGTTATAATAAACTCTTGTTCAATTGGAAAAAAATCCAATGAGGTGAATTTTTTTAAAGCATCTTTGGGAAGAGGAGTACTCTCTGGATTCAAAAACTCAGCATTTAATTCCTTTTGGAATTTTTCAGCTATTTGAGTAGGAGTCTTGTCAGTATTACATCCTATAGTTAGCAATACAAAACTAGCTAGGATTAATAATTTTTTCATAGTCTTTAAGTAAGGTGTACCTAGTTGATAAATATTAAAAAAGGTTTGTCTTACTTTAAGAACAAACCTTTTATAGTTATTAAGCTATATGAGCTCTAAGCATCCAAGCTTGTTTTTCATGTTCTTCTAAAAGAGCTGTTAGGAAATCGGCTGTTCCCATATCATTAGAATCATTTATTGTTTCAATGTTGTTACGTAGAAAATTAATAATTGTTTCATGATCTTTTAATAATTCAGGTATCCATGTAGTAGATTTACTGTCTTTTAAATCAGTTGCTTCTTTTAATTGAGTTAACTCTAAGTACTGTTTTAATGAAGATGGAGCATAAAAACCTAACTGGCGAATTCTCTCGGCGATAGAATCTACATTTTGTTCAAGTTGTGTGTATTGATCTTCAAAGAATAAATGCATTGCATGGAAATTAATACCTTCTACATTATAGTGTGCCGATCTTGTTTTAGTAAAAAGAACAAATTCATCTGCTAATAATTTAGAAAGTGTTTCTACAGTTACTTTACGTGTCTCTGGTGATAATCCAATATTTAATTTCATATTATATGTTTTATTTGATATTAATAAAATTACTAATCTATTTTTAATTTTTATACTATTGAGTATTGTTTTAATCTATATTAAAATATATATAACTAATAAATAGCTTGTAACCTATGGTAGAGTAGGACTAATAATATACAAAAAAATATGAAGAACTAAAAATCTAATTAGTACTTTGATAAATTAAAAAAAAGGAGCCTTTTAGACTCCTTTTAATTATTTGTTTAAATTGTCAACTGCATTTTTCAGACCAGACTTTGCATCTTGCGTTGCTTTATCAGCTTTGTCTTTTGCTGCCTGAGTCGCTTCATCTACTTTGTCAGAAGCCTCTTGCTTAGCTTTTTCAGCTTTTTCGTTTAATTCTTTAGAAGTTTCTTTTGCTAGTTTTTCAGCTTCTTCTTTTTTTTCCTTTGCGATGTCTTTTGCATCCTCTGCTACTTTTTCAGCTTCTTTTGTTACTTTTTCACTTACTTCATTCCAAGTTTTCTGTGCTTTATCTAAAGTAGCTTGTGCAGCCTTCTTGGCTTCTTCGCTTCCAGATTTAGCTGCTTCTTCAACTGCTTTTTTCGCTTCTTCTAATTTAACTGTAGCTTCTTGCTTAGCTTTTTCATATTCTGTTAGCTTAGCTTCATCTTTTTGTTCTATTTTTTCTTCTTTTGCTACAGAATCTCCACAAGCAACAGTGAAAGTTAGCAATCCGAAAACAGCTAACGATAAAAATACCTTTTTCATAACGATTTATATTTAAATGATTTTCAATCAAATTTATTAAAAAAAATCAAGATATAGGAGGTTTTTTTGCAAAAAAAAGTATAATCACTGATTTCGGCTAGTTCTTAACTTAAAAAATTAGTGAATATTAATAAAAAAAGCTATTTCTAGAGAAATAGCTTTTAAAAATATTTTTTGGATTGTTATTGAGGATTAGTAGTCCATAAAGAAGCTGTTTTTAACATGGCTCTTCTTGGTAGTTGTAGTGTAGCTACTACTAAGTCCGCAAAATCTTCTGGCTGTACGATATGGTCAGGATTTCCATCGGTTAGACCTAATTCTATTGACATATCCGAAGCAATAGTACTTGGGGTAAGAGTACAAACTCTAATATTGTTTTTTCTTACTTCTTTCATTAGAGATTCTGATAATCCAATTAATGCGAATTTAGAAGCAGAATAAGCAGAAGTGGTTGCATTCCCATTAAGGCCTGCCGTAGAGGCTACATTAAATATATCTCCTTGGTTTTTTTTGATTAAGTGAGGTAATACTGCTTTAGTTACATTATATACTCCCATTACATTGGTTAGTAAAATATTTTCCCATTTATCGGCTGGCATATCTATAAATGTACCGAATTCTGCTATTCCAGCATTGTTTACTAAAATATCTACACCTTGTAGGGTTGTAATGATTTGCTCTATATTTGAATTAACTGCTTTTTGGTCTTTAACGTCAAAGCTAGCATAGATTGCTGTTACTCCATAGCTTTGTAATTCTTTTACTGTCTCTTCTAGTGCTTGGATGTTTCTTCCAGTTATTGCTACATTTATTCCTTGCTTAGCAAAAGCAATTGCCATTGCTTTGCCTAGTCCTCTACCACCACCAGTGATGATGGCATTTTGTCCTTTCAATTTTGTCATAATTCTAAAACTTCCTATATGGGTAAAAGTATTGTATTTAATACTATGCTTATATTATTTATATGTTAAGATAATTGGCTTTCAATACTATCCCACAGAGCAATACGCTTGTCTAGTGCTGTTTTGGATATTTGAATAATCTGCTGCCATTTGATTTTGTCTTCTTGAGCTAGTTCCCTTATCATTTCTAAGGCCATTGGACCATGCTGGTCTGCATCAAGTTCGATATGCCTGTCGAAATAATAGATAAGCTCTTGTAGGTTACTATTTGGAAAGTTAGCTTGTAATTCACTTAAAATACTAGTAAACATACTAGGAATTAAATCTTCTCTTCCAAAGGTAAAGGCTGCTGCAATTTCATGGGGTTCTCCGTTGAGAACTGTGTCAAAAGTAAACTCTAAGAAGTCTTTAGCTGCTTGAGTCATGTCGTTTTTTGCAATACTTTGACTTATAGAAAGTCCATTCTCTAGATTTTTTAGTAATTCGTCTATATTAAACCTTGAGGCTTCTAGGCTGTTCATGGCTTGCAAATACATCTCAAAGTGACTAAGTCTTTCTCCAGAGTAACTAACATCAGATTCTTCAGCTAAGACTATTTCATTGATCAGGTATCTTGTTTGTGGAAATTTTGAAGGTTGCCATGGAACATTAACGCAAGTTAACTTTATTTGTAAGGCCTTTAATAAAGACATGAAATCCCAAACAGCAAAAATGTGATTTTCCATGAAAATCTGTAGGTGTCTTGGGCTTTTAATTTTACTATACAAAGAATGATTTAATAGGATCTCTCTTTGTCTGTCAATCTCTTTGTTTACTTTTTCTATATACATTTTTTTTTATTTAAAAGCAGAATGTCCTGTAATGTCAAAACCTGTTATTAGTAGATGAATATCATGTGTTCCTTCATAGGTTATCACCGATTCTAAGTTCATCATATGACGCATAATAGAATAACTACCTGTAATACCCATAGCTCCTAAGATTTGTCTGGCTTCTCTTGCAATATTTAATGCCATCTCTACATTATTCCTTTTGGCCATAGAGATTTGAGCGGAAGTTGCTTTATTTTCATTTCGTAATACGCCAAGTCTCCAAGTTAAGAGTTGTGCTTTTGTAATTTCGGTAATCATTAAAGCTAACTTTCTTTGTTGTAGTTGAGTAGCTGCAATTGGTTTTTCAAATTGTATACGTTCTTTTGCATATCTTAATGCAGTATCGTAGCAATCCATAGCCGCTCCAATAGCTCCCCAAGCAATTCCATACCGTGCAGAATCTAAGCATTGTAACGGTGCTCCTAGGCCACTTTTACCAGTTAATAAGTTCTCTTTAGGTACCTTGACATTGTCAAAAATTAATTCTCCTGTACATGAGGTTCGCAGGGACCATTTATCTTTAGTTTCTGGGGTGCTAAAACCTTGAGAATTAGTATCAACGATTAAGCCTTGTATGCGTCCTTGCTCGTTTTTTGCCCATACGATTGCTACATGGGCGATAGGAGCATTAGAGATCCACATTTTACTTCCATTAAGCAAGTAATGATCTTCTTTTTCTACGAAGTTAGTTAGCATTGAGGAAGGGTCTGAGCCAAAGTTTGGCTCTGTTAACCCAAAACAGCCTATATATTCACCACTGGCTAACTTAGGCAAGTATTTATTTTTTTGCTCTGTTGTACCAAATGCTAAAATAGGATACATAACTAAAGAAGTTTGAACCGAACACGTGGATCGAATTCCTGAGTCTGCTCTTTCAATTTCCTGCATTATCAGTCCATATGATATATGGTCTAAGCCACTACCACCGTATTGAGTGGGGATGTAGGATCCAAAACCGCCTACTTGAGCTAGTCCTGGTATTAGTTGGACGGGAAAAGTAGATTCTTGTGCATGCTGATCGATAATTGGAGAAATTTCTTTCTTTACCCATGTTCGTACTGTATCGCGAACAAGTTTGTGTTCAGTACTTAGTAGATCATCCAATTGGTAATAATCTGGACTTTGAAATAGATCATTGCTCATAACAGGAAAGTTTTTGTTCTTGAGTAACAAAAATAGATATTATTTTTCTGCAATCAAACATCTTTATCTTCAGGTGATTTGTATTAAAGTAAAAAGCCTGACTTTTTGTAAATAAAGTCAAGCTTGATTAGTTATTTTAAGGAACCTTTGATAATAGCTGAGATGTTTTGTGATTTTCCCATGGAGTAGTAATGTAAGATAGGTACTCCCGCTTTAATTAATTCTTTGCTTTGCTTAATGCACCACTCTATACCAATGTCTTTTACTTGAGAATCATCTTTTGCTTTTACTACCTGGGCAACTAACTCATCTGGTAAATCAACTTTGAAACGTTGTGGTAACAAGTTGAGTTGATTCTTTGTTGTTAGTGGTTTTAGCCCTGGTAAGATAGGAACTGTAATACCTAATTCTCTACATTTTTGTACAAATGCAAAGAACTTGCTATTATCAAAAAACATTTGTGTAATTATATATTTTGCGCCTTTATCTATTTTTTGTTTTAAGTATTTCAAATCAGTTTCAAAGTTCGGTGCTTCCATATGTTTCTCAGGGTAACCTGCTACTCCAATACAAAAATTAGTTTTACTTGTGTTTTCTAGTTCAGCATCTAAGTAAATTCCGTTATTTAGGTTTTCGATTTGTAAAACTAACTCCGAAGCATACTTATTTCCTTGAGCTTCGGCTTTAAAGTATGTTTGGTTTTTAACCGCATCACCACGTAATGCCACTACGTTATCTATTCCTAAGAAATCTAAGTCAATTAAGAAGTTCTCTGTTTCTTCTTTACTAAATCCTCCACATAAAATATGTGGGATTGCATCGACTTTGAACTTAGTTTGAATTGCAGAGCAAATGCCTACTGTACCAGGTCTTTTTCTTACAATACGCTTTTCCCAAAGACCATTTGGTGTTTCTCTATAGTCATACTCTTCTCTATGATAGGTAACATCAATAAAGGGTGGCTCGAATTCCATTAACGGAGCAATAGTATCAAATATACCCTTTATATTTTGTCCTTTTAAAGGTGGTAGAATCTCAAATGAAAATTGAGTTTTTCCTTTTGCTTTTTCTATATGTTCTGTAACAGTCATTGCTTTTTTATTTGTAAGTTATTTGATGTTAGTGTGCGCTAGGTTTGGGGCTAGCCACCTTTGAGCTTCTTGTTGTGTGATTTTGCGTCTTTTGGCATAATCTTCGAGTTGATCTTGTTTAATTTTACCTAAGCCGAAATAACGACTGTTTTCATTGGCGAAATAGTATCCTGACACAGATGCAGTTGGAAACATTGCATAAGATTCAGTTAGTTTTAGGCCTATACGCTGTTCTACTTGTAGTACCTTCCAAATAGTTTCTTTTTCTAAGTGATCCGGACAAGCAGGATACCCTGGAGCAGGACGTATACCATGGTACTTTTCTTTTATTAACTCCTGATTGGTTAGTGATTCATTAGAATCATAACCCCATATTTGAGTTCTTACTTGCCAATGCAAATACTCAGCAAATGCTTCAGCTAATCTATCTGCTAATGCTTTTACCATTATGGAATTATAGTCGTCTAATTCATTTTCATATTCCTTAGCTTTTTGATCTACTCCAAATCCTGTGGTTACTGCGAATAGCCCTATGTAGTCTTGACGACTAGTTTCTTTAGGAGCTATAAAATCTGCTAAGGCTATATTTGGTGCTTTTATATTTTTTAACGATTGTTGACGTAACGTTAAAAGTTTCTCTATTACCGCTCCGTTTGAATCATACAATTCTATATCATCATGATTAACACTATTAGCAGGGAAAATTCCAATAACTCCTTTGGCTTGAAACCATTTTTCTTGAACAATTCTATCTAACATTTTTAATGCTTCTTGATAAACTTGGGTGGCAGTGCTTCCAACGACTGGATCTTCTAATATTTGAGGGAATTTTCCAAATAATTGCCATGTTCTAAAAAAGGGAGACCAATCTATAAAAGGTAATAATTCATATAATTCACAGTCTATGTTTTTTGTTCCAATAAAATTGGGTTTTAAAATTGGAGAGCTATTCCAATCTATTTTGAATTTATTTTCTCTAGCTTGTGTTAAAGTTACATATGACTTTTCTGTAGCTCGTGATAAATAATCTTTTCTTAATTGATCGTATTCTTGTTTGAGCTCTTGTTTATAGCTCTGCTTACTATGGTTTTGTAATAACTTATTTGCTATTGTTACCGAGCGAGAAGCGTCATGTACATGAACTACTGTATTGGTGTATTCTGGTGCTATTTTAACTGCGGTATGTGTTCTAGAGGTCGTTGCTCCACCTATCATCACAGGGATCTTAGAATCTATTTTCTCTAATTCTTTGGCTATATTAACCATCTCATCTAAGGAAGGTGTAATAAGGCCACTTAGGCCAATAATATCTACATTGTGCTCGATAGCTGTAGAAATAATTTTATCAGGAGCAACCATCACTCCCAAGTCAATAATCTCAAAGTTATTGCATGCAAGTACAACTGCTACAATGTTTTTTCCAATATCATGAACATCTCCTCTTACAGTAGCCATTAATATTTTACCGGCATTATGTGAGGCGGCTATATTGTTTTGCTTCTTATTCTCTTCGATAAAGGGTAGTAGATAGGCTACTGCTTTTTTCATAACTCTTGCCGATTTTACAACTTGTGGCAAGAACATTTTACCTGAACCAAATAAATCTCCTACTACATTCATACCATTCATAAGATGTACTTCAATAACCTCTATGGGGTTTTTTACACTAAGTCTTGCCTGATCCACATCCTGATATATATAAGTGTCTATACCTTTGACTAAGGCATGGGTAATTCTTTGTTGAACATCGGTTGACCTCCATTGCTGAGTTTTTTCTTGACTTTGCTTTTGTTGAGTATTATTTTTTATATTTTCGGCAAAGTCTAATAATCGTTCCGTTGCATCCTCTCTGCGATTTAAAAGAACATCTTCCACATATACAAGTAATTGTGAATCTATCTGGTCGTATACCTCCAGTAATTCAGGATTTACAATACCCATATTCATTCCATGTGATATGGCATGATATAAAAATGCTGAGTGCATAGCTTCTCTAACTGTATTGTTACCTCTAAAGGAAAAAGAGACATTACTTACCCCTCCACTAACGTTTGCATAGGGAAGGTTTTCTCTTATCCATTTAGTTGCTAAGAAGAAGTCTACTGCGTTGTTGTTATGTTCTTCCATGCCTGTTGCAACTGGAAATATATTGGGGTCAAATATGATGTCCTGTGGTGCAAATCCAACTTTATCTACTAAAATGTGATAGGAACGTTTACAGATCTCTATTCTTCTTTCTAAGGAATCTGCTTGACCTTTTTCATCAAAAGCCATCACTACGGCAGCGGCACCATAACGTTTAATTAATTTGGCGTGTGCAATAAAAACTTGTTCACCTTCTTTTAAACTTATAGAATTTACTATTCCCTTTCCTTGTATAACACGTAAACCTGCTTCTATAATTTCCCATTTGGAGCTGTCAATCATTATAGGTACTTTGCATATGTCTGGTTCTGATGCTATCAGGTTTAAAAACTTTACCATTTGTTCTTTACCATCTAGAAGACCTTCATCCATATTTATATCGATGATTTGTGCTCCATTTTGTACTTGCTCTAAAGCAATTGTGATGGCCTCATCGAACTTGTCCTCTTTAATTAATCTTAAAAATTTTCTAGAACCCGTCACATTGGTGCGTTCTCCTATATTAACAAAATTGGAAAGATTACTTACATACAAGGGTTCTAAGCCAGATAAGGAAAGTCTTTTTGCAGGCTTTGGTCTAGAGAAAGTTTTTCTATTACTATTTTGTTGGTTCACCGCTTGACTAATTAGTCTAATATGTTCTGGTGTAGTTCCACAACACCCTCCAATAATCTGAACTAAACCTTGGTCTAGAAAACTATTAATAAGTTGTTGCATTTGACTAGGAGTTTGATCATAATGACCAAAAGCATTTGGTAATCCTGCATTGGGATGTGCGCTAATGTTTACATTAGTTAGTGTGGATAGTTGCTGAATATATGGTTCTAGTTGTTCTGCACCTAAAGCACAATTAAATCCAACACTAAGTAGATTCATATGAGATATTGATATTAAGAAAGCCTCTACTGTTTGGCCAGACAATGTTCTACCTGATGCATCTGTTATGGTTCCAGAAATCATCAGAGGAATATCTATTTCACGCTCTTCTTTTATTTGATCAATTGCAAATAGAGCAGCTTTAGCATTCAAAGTATCGAATATAGTTTCTAGTAATAATATATCACACCCACCATCTAACAAGGCTTCAGCCTGTTGTTTATACGCTTTGCGTAATTCCTCAAAAGTTATAGCCCTATAGCCAGGATTACTTACATCTGGAGATAAGCTAGCTGTTTTGTTAGTTGGGCCTATTGCTCCAGCAACAAAACGAGGTTTTTCTGGCGTAGTTTTTTCTATTTCCTTAGCTACTTCTTTAGCTAACTTAGCAGATTGGTAATTAAGTTCATACACATAGTCTTGCAAATGATAATCTGCCATAGCAATAGTTGTACTACAAAATGTGTTGGTGCATATAATATCAGCACCAGCTAAAAGATATTGTTTATGAACATTTTGAACAGCCTTAGGCTGAGTTAAGGACAGTAAATCATTATTCCCTTTTAAAGAATAGGGAAACTCAGCAAAACGCTTTGTTCTAAAGTCTTCTTCAGAAAAATTGTAAGCCTGTAACATGGTTCCCATTGCTCCATCTAATACGAGTATTTTATTTTGTAAAAGGCTTCTAATATCTTTTTTATTATTTAGTGTTGACATGGCTATATTTAAATTGTTGAATGTTCTAGTATTGGTTAACTAGCATCTAAGGCTTGGATCAGGTCATTTATAATGTCTTGAGGATTTTCTAATCCAACCGATAGTCGTATTAAGTTGTCGGTAATTCCAGTTTTTAATCGATCCTGTTGTGATACTTTTGAATGTGTGGTAGATGCAGGGTGAGTAACAATTGTTCTACTATCTCCCAAGTTGGCAGATCTACTACAGATTTGTAAAGCATCTAAGAATGCTTGACCTTGCTTTATACCTCCTTTGATACCTATAGCAATGATATTACCTCCTTGCTTCATTTGTTTTTTGGCGATTTCATATTGAGGATGGCTAGGTAAGAATGGATATTTTACAAAATCAATTTTTGGATGTTTTTCAAGAAATTCCGCTATTTGTAGAGCATTTTGACAGTGTCTATCTACCCGTACTGCAAGAGTTTCTAAGCTCTTTGATAAAACCCAGGCATTGAAAGGGGATAAAGATGTACCGATAGTTCTTGAAAAATGATAGATCTTTTCTATTAACTCTTTATCGCCAACCACTATACCTCCACATACCCTTCCTTGTCCGTCAATTAATTTTGTTGTTGAGTGAATCACTATGTTTGCTCCGTAATCTATAGGGTTTTGTAAGTATGGGGTGGCAAAGGTGTTGTCTATTATTAAAATTAGATTGTTTTGTCGGGCTATTTTAGCAAGAATTTCTAAATCTAAAATATCTACAGCCGGATTTGTTGGACTCTCGGCGTATATTATTTTTGTATTGGGTTTAATTAGACTTTCAATGGTGTTGGTTGAATTAATATCAAAGTAAGAAGTCTCTACTCCCCATTTAGCAAAAGTATTATTGAATAAAGATAATGTAGAGCCAAATATATTAGAGCAGGATATAATGTGATCTGTTGGTGCTAATAATGGAAACAAAGAGCAGTACACTGCAGCCATTCCAGTAGCAAAAGCAAATCCTGCTTGAGCATTCTCCATTTGCACAATTTTATCGACTAATTCACTTTGGTTTGGATTAGAGTATCTTGAGTAGGAATGTTTTTCTATTTCCTCGGCAAAAACAGCTCTCATTTGTTCTGCATCGTCAAATACAAAACTAGACGTTAGGTATATTGGTACAGAATGCTCGTTATTTTGTGTTCTTGGACTCTGTGTTCTAATGGCATTTGTTTCAAAGCCTAGAGAATTATTTAAAGTACTTTTACTCATTATTTAATTTTTTGGATAGTTATTTATTTGTCTGCAAGGCGTAAAATATCTCCGAATACACCTCTTGCTGTAACAGAGGCTCCAGCTCCGGCTCCTTGTATTATGATTGGGTTTTCTCCATAGCTTTGTGTATATATTTCAAAAAGACTATCGGATCCTTGTAGTTGACCTAAGGCGGAGTTCCTAGGAACTTGAATTAATTTTGTTTCTAACTCGCCTTTATCTGTTTGCAGGTCTCCACTTAGTGTACCTATATATCTGAGTACAGTCTCTGGCTCTAATTGAGATTTTATCTTTTCATAATAGGAATCTAGTTCTTGTAAATTTTCCAAGAAGTCTTCGGTTTGAATATTCTGTAGCTCATTAGGTATAAGATTTTGTACTTTAATCTCATTAAATTCATTTTGTAGATCTAATTCTCTAGCCAGTATCAAAAGTTTTCTTCCTACATCATTTCCGCATAAATCTTCTCTTGGGTCTGGCTCGGTAAATCCATGAGTAATTGCTTGTTGTAGTATTTGACTAAAAGGTTGGTTTGATACTGAGAAATTATTAAAAATATAACTTAAGCTGCCAGAGAATACACCTTTTATTTTAGTGATATTTTCACCAGAGAGATGTAGTAATTTAATGGTGTCAATTAAAGGAAGACCTGCACCAACGTTAGTTTCATAGAGATATTCTTTATGATTATTTTTTAGTGTTTGTCTTAGTTCTTTATAAAATCCGTAATCAATTGTATTGGCTATTTTGTTAGAAGAAATTAAGTCGAAACCATTATTAATTAGAGGGATATAGTTTTTTACAAAATCTATACTACCTGTATTATCAATGGCTATTAAATTTTCTAAGTGATTTTGGTTGGCAAAGTCTATTACATCTTGGACGATATAAGGTTTGCTCTGGGTTTGAATTTTATGGCTCCAATTGTTGGATAACTTCTTATCTGTAAGTAGTACTTTTTTCGAGTTGCCAATTGCAAAAATGTTAAGCTCAATATTTTTTTTCTTTTCTATAGATTCTTTAGATTGTAAAATTTGGTCAATTAAAGTACCTCCCACCAGTCCATGCCCAAAAATTGCAATATTTATTTTTTTAGCTATTCCAAATATTTGTCCATGGATGACATTAAGGGCCTTTTTTGCATGTTCTTGTTTAACAACTAAACTTATATTTTTACCAGTTATAGTATTATTGAATAGAATAGGAACAATTTTGTTTTTTACCAAAGCTGCATATGGTTTGTCAAAAGTGATTAGGTCTTGTCCCACGATTGATATTACAGCTATGTCTTGTATTATTTTTATATTGTTTACATCCTTGTTATATAGATCATTACTGAATTCTTGTTTTAAAGCTTGTACTGCTTTTTCTGCATCCTGTGTTTGTACAATAAATCCTAAACCTCTTTCTGATGAACCCTGTGAAATTACACCTACACTTATATTTTGATTTGCTAGTGCTGTAAATACTCTAGCATCTATTCCTACTATGCCTAATAGACCTAGTCCTTCAAATTGTATTAGCGCTACATCGGATTGTACTGATAATGATTTAATTCCTTTTTGACTTGGCGTAGATGAAATAAGAGTTCCTTTATTATCTGGATTCAAAGTGTTTAATATTCGTAGAGGAATATTGTGTTCAAGTAAAGGAAGTATAGTTTTTGCATGTAAGATTGAAGCTCCAAAGTTTGCTAATTCATTGGCTTCATCGAAGTGCAATTCTTCTATTTTTTGTGCATTTTTAACCCAATCAGGATTCGCAGTGTATATCCCATCTACATGCGTATAATTTTGTAATTCACTAGCATGTAAGAAATTTGCTAATAATGCGGCTGAATAATTACTTCCATTTCTTCCCAGAGTTGTTGTTTCTCCTTTTTGTGTTGAACCTATAAATCCTGTTACTACAGCGATAGTATTATTGTCTAAGCTTTTAAAAATATTTTGAGTTAATTCTTTAGAAATCTGGGTATTTACTTGTGCATTTGAAAAATTATTATCCGTGATAAATATTTTTCTAGCATCTATAGCAATTGTATTTAAACCTTTATTATTTAATTTATCACGCAGTATTTTGCTGGAAATTATCTCTCCTTGAGCTAATACTTGATCTTTTATCTTAAGGCTATAATCTTCGATTAAGGATACTCCTTCGAACAATTTGTTAAGTAATTGTAATTCGTTAGAAATATCTACAGATTGATGATAAGGTCTGTTTTTAAAATCTTCAAATAGTTCTATGTAGTTAGATTGATTTTTAGCAAGATCTAAGATTCTTTCTAAAGTATCCGTAGTATCACCAATGGCAGATACAACAATAGCAATTCTATCTTGTTTTGATTGTTGTTCAATGATATTTGTTATTTTCTGGAAACCTTGTTCGTGTGCAAGTGATTTTCCACCAAATTTTAGAATTTTCATGGTACTGAATTATTTAAAAATATTTGTTAGTAGTTGATTTAATTGTTGGTACTCAATCAAAAATGCATCATGTCCATGAATAGATTGAATTTGTGAAAAATGATAGTTTGCTTTTTTATTTTTTACTGCATCATAGGCTTTACATTGTTCTTGATAGGTAAACATATAGTCGGTATTTATAGCGATGCTGTGGATATTTGTTGAACAGTTTATTATTAATTGTTGTATTTGAGCCTCAGTCTTGTCTAAAGCTGTAGTCTTTAAAAGGTGATTCATTATTTTGTAAGAACTAAGACTAAATCTGTGTTGTAGAGCTTGACCATGGTATTTCAACCAATCCTCGACTTTGTTATTTTGCTGAGGTATTTGTTGGTTGTTTTTAAATTTCCCCTCAAGAGACTCTGGTGTTCTATAGAGTAACATAGCATGCATTCTGGCATCGTGAATTGGATTGGTAGAATTATTTAAGATAGAATCTTGTACTAAAACATTGGCTATTAGCCAATTTGAAGATTTATAACTGGTTGCTATAGGAATTAGGTGTTTTATTTTTTGTGGATGTTGAAAAAACATTTCCCATGCAATACATCCTCCTAGACTTGCTCCAATCAAAGCAAAAAGCTTCTTTACTTCTAACTTTTGTAATGCTTGCCAAAAATATTGGGCAACCTTTTGGGTTGTGATATATTTATAATCTTGAAAATCCTGACTTTGTTGTTCATTATAACCATTGCCAGGCACGTCAAAAGCAATAACAGTATAGTAGTCTAGATCAATTGTTTGATTATATCCTACTAGGTTGTTCCACCATCCATCTTGTCCACTTACTCGACTATTCCCTGTTAATGCATGATTAATTAAAATCACAGGTGCACTATGTAGAGGCTTTCCAAAAGTCTGATAGGTTAATGTTACTAGGTCTGTTATTTTAATTTGATGTATATTTTCCATGATAATAATTACAATTTTGCAAGGGCTTGTTCTAGGTCTTTGATTAAATCTTTACTTTGTTCCAGGCCGATAGATAGACGAATTAAGCTTGGTGTGATGCCTGATTTTAATTTTACGTCTTTTGGTACAGTTTTATGTGACATATCTGCGGGTAAACAGCTTAAACTTCTTATACTTCCTAAGCTCTCTGCTAGATGGAATTGTTTTAAAGATTGGACTAATTCTAATGCTTTCTCACTTGTATTAATTTTTAGGTCAAAGCTTACTACACCTCCATAGTATTGTTGCTGGGAACTTGCGAGCTTATAGTTTGCATCACTAGAGAGTCCTGGGTAATAAATATTTTTTATTTTAGGATGTTTTTGTAAAAACTCCGCTACCAATTGAGCATTCTCACAGTGAACAGCATACCTAAATTGTAAAGTTTCTATTCCTCGAATAGTTAAGAAACTATCAAATGGACCTAAGATTGCGCCCGAAGCATTTTGATGGAACTTTATTATTTTTCCTAGTACTTTGGTTTTTGTAACAACTAATCCAGCTATTACATCACTATGTCCGGCTATGTATTTTGATGCGCTATGTACCACAATATCTGCTCCTAAATCCAAGGGTTTTTGTCCAATAGGTGTTGCAAAAGTGTTATCGACGCAAAGAAGTATATTCCTATGCTTGGCAATTTTGGCTACGCCTTTTATATCTGTAACTTTTAGTGTTGGATTAGAAGGTGTCTCTAACCATATTAATTTAGTTTTATCAGTTATTGCCTTTGTTACAGCATCTAGATCTGTGGTATCTACGTAAGTTATTTCTATTGCGAATTTTCTATAAACTTGCTCTAATAATCGATATGCTCCTCCATATATATCCTGTGTTGCAACGATATGATCTTTAGCAGATAGTGTTTTTAAAACAGTGTCTATCGCTGCTACTCCACTTGAAAAAGCAAACCCTTGCTGTCCATTCTCCAAGTGTGCAATAAGATTTTCTAGTACCTCTCTAGTAGGGTTATTGCTTCTAGAATAGTCATACCCTTTGTTAACTCCAGGAGCTATTTGCTCATAATTTGCAGCTTGATAAATGGGAACTGCTAATGCGCCTGTTAATGGATCAATAGGAATGTTATTTAGTATATCAGTTTGGGTACTCATAATAATAGTTTTTATAGATTTTTTAAAGTGATTCAAATGCTTGTTTCAAGTCTTGTTTTAAATCTTCAATATTTTCTATTCCAACGGATAAGCGAATCAACTCGTTGTTAACTCCAGTAGATTGTTGTTCTTTTTCAGTTAATTGCTGGTGCGTGGTAGATGCTGGATGAATAATTAAGGATTTAGTATCTCCAATGTTTGCTAAAAGAGAAAATAATTGAGTTTTATCGACTACTTGTTTTGCGGCTTCATAGCCTTTTTTAAGACCAAAAGTTACTACACCACTTTGTCCTTTTGGTAAGTATTGTTTTGCTAAACTATAATAAGGACTTGATTCTAATCCTGGATAATTTACCCATGCTACTTGTGGCTGCGCTTCTAGCCAAGTAGCTAACTCTAATGCATTTTGACTATGTTTTTCAATCCTAAGAGGTAGCGTTTCTAGACCTTGTATTATCTGGAATGCGTTAAATGGACTTAAGGCGGAACCTAAATCTCTTAATCCTTCGATTCTAATTTTAGTAATAAAGGCTGCATTTTTAAGAACATCATGATAGATTAACCCATGGTAGCCAGGAGATGGATTAGTAAATTCTGGAAACTTTCCACTTCCCCAGTCAAATGTTCCCGCATCAATGATTGCTCCACCTAAAGAAGTACCATTACCACAGATATATTTGGTTAATGAGTGAATTACTATGTCAGCTCCAAAGTCAATAGGTTTGAGTAAGAAAGGAGAAGCTACTGTATTATCAACAATTAAAGGAATTTTATATTCCTGAGCAACCTTTGCAATTGATTGAATATCTAAGACATCTAATTTTGGATTTCCTAAACTTTCAATGAAAATAGCTTTGGTGTTTTCTTGAATATTATGCCTAAAGTTTTCTGGGTTATTAGGGTCTACAAATGTGGTGTTAATTCCAAAACGCGGTAATGTTATATTAAGTAGATTATAGGTTCCCCCATATAAGGAAGAAGAGGAAAGTATATGGTCTCCTGTTTTAAGTAATGTTAATAGTGTTGTTGAAATAGCTGCTGCCCCCGAGGAAGTAACTACTGCTGCTATACCATTTTCTAACGCTGCTAATCTTTTTTCTAATACATCGTTTGTAGGATTGTTTAATCTGGTATAGATATATGAAGGGATGCTAAGATTAAATGCTCCTGCAGCTTGGTCTGAATTTTCAAAAACATAAGAAGATGTTTGATAGATAGGAACAGCTCTTGTAGCTGAAGTTGCTGATGTGTCGTGTCCTGCGTGTAGTGCTTGTGTTGAAAAATTAGATGTACTCATGATTTATAGGTTTTAAGTTATTTTTAAAATGTGGTAAAAAAAAAAGGTTCTTTCGATTTGCCGAAAGAACCTTTTAGGTGTATAGAATTTATTCTACTATCTGGTTGACTTGTGGCAATAGGAGGGCGGGGACATCATCATGTCCATCATCATCATTACCATCATAGTTAAGCTCGAAGAAAAATTCATTATAAATTATTTTGTTTAATTCTATTGTAAAAAAAAAAGCCCCTGCAATGCAGAGGCTTTTCGTTTTTATATGGTTTACTAAAGATTATACATATAACGGCCTCTGCGCAGAACTGCACATCATCATCATTGCCATCATATTTGTAAATCTTGTTGTCATTTCTTGTTTCTATTATTTTGTAAAATTGAGATATTTTTTAATACAAAACAAATTTATTTTTATAATAATACAAATTATCTCTTAAACGCATATTTATTTACATTGAGTTTTAGATTAATTCAATGATACTTATAAATAGGATATGGATAATATATTTTTAAACAGGTGTTTTTATGAAAAAATTATATAATTATAAAAATATGTATGTATATGTATTTTTATCTGTTTTTTTGTTTTGTTTTTAATTGATATATCTGTTTATTTTTAATAGGGTAGTTAATTTTTGTTTGTTTTTAGTTTTATTTTATATCTAATTTATTTAATGCTATTTTAATTTTGCAATAATAGTAATCTAGCGGCTGCATATTTGTTAATAATTTAAGTTTTAGTTCACTACTGTCCGATAAAAGTTTAATGTATAAAAAAAGGGTTC
>CANROJ010000038.1 GCA_947632215.1 uncultured Flavobacterium sp.
ATAGCTTATTGCCGATACAGTAAGATAAATTTAGTTGTAAAATTCAATAATATAAAAAAGACATTACCCATTTTTGGTTAATGTCTTTTTTAGTAGAATACATTTTTTATTTGTTCATTTAAATGCGTTATTTTTGATGCTTAATAACAAACAACACAATACAATGAATATTTTATTATTAGGTTCCGGTGGACGTGAGCATGCTTTTGCTTGGAAAATGCTTCAAAGTGAGCATTGCCAAAAATTATTTGTTGCTCCTGGAAATGCAGGAACATCTCAAATAGCACAAAATATAGCTATAGATCCAAATGACTTTGAAGCTGTAAAACTAGCTGTTTTAGAAAATCAAATTGATTTAGTAGTAGTTGGTCCAGAAGATCCACTTGTAAGAGGTATAGTTGATTTCTTTGCACAAGACTCACAAGTAAAGCATATTCCTGTTATAGGGCCATCTAAAAAAGGAGCTCAATTAGAAGGAAGCAAAGATTTTGCAAAAGAATTTTTAATGCGCCATAATATTCCAACGGCTGCATATAAATCCTTCACTAAGGATACTGTAGATCAAGGCAAAGCCTTTTTAGATACATTAAAAGCACCTTATGTATTAAAAGCTGACGGATTAGCAGCTGGTAAAGGTGTAGTTATTTTAGAAGACTTAGACCAAGCAAAACAAGAGTTGGACAATATGTTGATAGATGCTAAGTTTGGGGATGCTAGTTCTAAAGTGGTTATTGAGGAGTTTTTATCAGGAATTGAACTTAGTTGTTTTGTACTAACTGATGGAAAAAGTTATAAGATCTTACCTACTGCAAAAGATTATAAGAGAATCGGAGAAGGCGATACTGGATTAAATACAGGAGGTATGGGGGCAATCTCACCAGTGCCTTTTGCTAGTAAGGAGTTCATGGATAAAATTGAGCAAAGAGTAGTTATACCAACTGTAGAAGGATTAATCAAAGATAACCTAGGGTTTAAAGGATTCGTGTTTATCGGACTTATAAAAGTAGGTGAGGATCCTTATGTTATTGAGTATAACGTTAGAATGGGTGACCCTGAAACAGAAGTAGTTTTACCTTTATTAAAAAGTGATTTAGTGGAGATATTTCAAAATATTGCTCAAGAAACTTTAAGTGAAATAGAAATAGAAATTGACTCAAAAACTGCCGCTACTGTAATGCTAGTTTCTGGTGGATATCCGGAGGATTATGAGAAAGGAAAAGTTATCTCTGGATTGGAAAAGGTAGATGGTTCTTTGGTTTTTCACGCAGGAACATCTTGGAAAGATAATCAAGTTGTAACAAATGGAGGTAGGGTGCTTGCGGTAACATCTTTTGGTGAAAATTTTCAGGAAGCACTAAAAAAATCTTATCAAAACATAAATGAAATTAGTTTTGATAAGATTAATTATCGAAAAGATCTAGGTTTTGATCTTTAAGAAGCTACTACTTTAAGAACGAGTGGGCTGTAGTATCTTGATTATCTTCGTTGTTTTCTTTGAAGATAGCAAGTTGTTTTAACCAGTAGACAAAGAAATAACAAGTCACTAGGATAAAAAACCAAGTCACTATATTAGCAGCCCACCAATTTGTTAGTTCTAATTTAGCCAAAAAATCCATTGGTATAAAAAGAACTCTTTCGAATAGGAATCCAATTCCATTAAAAAATGAAGTCATTTTACTTTATTTTTAAATTAAATTATTTTTATTAATCCGTAATATAGTATCTTAACCTTTAAGCGAGAAGTAATACTCTATATTAATTACAAAAATATAAAATATATAAATGTTAGCAAGTGTTTTTAGCAAAACAAAACCGATTAATTATATTATACTTACAGGGTTACTTGTTTTTGTATATGTTTTCTATCAGTTGACTAGTGTTAGTTTACAACAAATCTCATTGTTCAACTTTGTTGAATACACTGTGGAGCTTGTGCTTTTATTGCTTATGATGTATTTATCTCAGTTTATTGTAGCTAGAAATAGACTTGTTAGAGACCATGCTTATGTACCCTTACTATTTGTATGTTTTATTTTGTTTTTTCCTTCTTTATTGTCTAATATACAATTAATTGTGTCCAATTATTTCATAATGTTGGCTCTAAGGAGGATCTTTTCGTTACATTCTTTAAAGAAATCTAAAGAAAAAATCTTCGATGCTTCTTTGTGGATTTTAGTTGCAAGCTTATTTCATTTTTGGAGTATTTTGTTTTTTATTTTACTTTTTGTAGCAATTTTTTCCTTGGTACAAAAAGATTTTAGAAATTGGCTTTTACCACTCTTGGCATTTATCCCTGTATTAATAGGACTAGTTTTATATTCGCAAATAAGTGATACTTCACTTGTTCATTGGCTAGAAGGGCGTTTTCAAATTAGTTTGAATTTCATTTATTTTGAAAACGTATATGCTAATTTAGCTTTGGCTATTTTTGCCTCTATTTCTGTTTTGTTTTTTGTAGCAGAGACTTTGTCCTTAGGTCAAAAGGCTTATAATATGCAAAATACGTACAAGAAAATATTATTAACTTTTGTAATTGGAGTTGGTATTTATATTATTTCAGGAGACAAAAGTAATGAAATGTTGGTATTTAGTTTTTTTCCTTTAGCTATTTTAGGTGGTAATTATATAGATCTAATACCCCAAAAATGGCGACAAGAAGCGGTTGTATGCTCTGTCTTTATTTTAGGGTTATTTTTTTATTGCGCTCAAGTTATGTTATAACTTTTGACCATACGCTAAGTCACCAGCATCACCTAAGCCAGGTATGATATAATTGTGACTATCTAATCCTTGATCTAGTGTAGCTACCCAAAGGTGAACATTCTCAGGTAATTCTTGTTCTAAATATGCAATTCCTTCTGGAGCAGCAATAACTACTGCAATATGAAGTTCTTTAGGTGTTTGATTAACTAATAATTTTTGAATTACCGCAACTAGAGATTGACCAGTAGCTAGCATTGGATCAATCATTAGTAAAACTTTGTTATCAAAAGAAGGTGCAGCTTGATATTCTACTAAAATTTCACTGGTGTTGTCTGAAGTATTATGCGATCTATAGGCCGATACAAATCCATTCTCTGCATCATCAAAGAAATTCATAAAACCTGTATGTAGTGCTAGTCCTGCACGTAGAATTGAGCAAAGAACTATATTGTCTTTTATACATGTAGTATGCTTAACTCCAAGAGGAGTCTTTACATCGATGGCTTTATATGTTAAGTTTTTACTTAACTCGTAGGCCATAATCTCACCAATTCTTTCAATATTTTTTCTAAATCGCATGCTATCTTTTTGCTTCTCGACATCGCGTAATTGAGCTAAAAAATGGTTTAGAATACTGTTTTGTTCGGATATGTAGTGAATTTTCATATAAATATAATTAGTAGAGTAAAAGTATTAAAACTATATTTGTAAATAAAATATTTATCATGTTTTCAGAACTAGCTTTTCCAATATTCGAACAATGTATCGAAGACTATCACACTTTTGATAATGTAGATCAACCTATCTCTAATCCTTATCCAAAGGATGATATAAAACATCTTTTATATTTAAAGAACTGGATTGATACTGTTCAATGGCATTTTGAGGATATCATTAGAGATCCGCAAATCGATCCAGTAGCAGCATTAGCATTAAAAAGAAGAATTGATGCCTCTAACCAAGAGAGAACTGATATGGTTGAGTACATTGATAGCTATTTTTTACAAAAGTATAAAGATGTGACTATTTTAGATGGTGCTAAGATAAACTCAGAGTCTCCTGCATGGGCAATAGACCGTTTATCTATTTTATCTCTTAAAATTTACCATATGAAAGAAGAGGCTAATCGTGAAGATGCTTCTTTGGAACATAGAGCAAAATGTCAAGAAAAGCTTGACGTTCTACTTGAGCAAAAGAAAGATTTAACAACAGCGATCGACGACTTATTAAACGATATTGCTCAAGGAAAGAAATATATGAAAGTATATAAGCAAATGAAAATGTATAATGATGAGGAATTAAACCCAGTATTATACCAAAACAAAAAATAGTTATATCTTTGATATATATATAGTTAAAAGCGTGATTTATCACGCTTTTATTGTTACTAAATACAAAATGCATGAAGGTAGATAAGCTAAAACATATTGTAATTTTTCGATTATCAGCTATGGGCGATGTAGCTATGACTGTACCTGTTGTTCGAGCTTTAGTCGATCAACATAAAGATATTAGAGTTACCGTTGTTTCTCGACCTTTTTTTAAACCCTTTTTTCAAGATATCGAAAGAGTAGACTTTATGGGTGTTGATTTGAAAAAAAGACACAAAGGATTAAAGGGGTTGTATCAACTTTTTAAGGATATAAAGAGATTGAAAGTTGATTACTTTGCAGATTTTCATAATGTTTTAAGATCTAAAATAATTTCAAGTTTTTTTAAATTTAGTGGAGTTAAAGTAGCCACCTTAGACAAAGGTAGACAGGATAAAAAAGCGCTTACTTCTTTAACAAACAAAGTGTTTAAGCCTTGTGTAACGATGTTTGAAAATCACCTGAATACACTAGGTAAATTAGGGTTAAGTGTTTCTTTGAAAGACCCTTTGTTTCCAAATTTACCTGATTTAGCGCCAGAGTTATTTCCCTATATTAACCATAAAAAGACTAATTGGATTGGAATAGCACCTTTTGCACAATATAATAGTAAAGTTTATCCATTAGATTTAATGCAAAAAGTAATAGATACTTTAGCTGAAAATGAAAAAAATACTTTGTTTTTATTCGGTGGAGGGGAGAAGGAGATTGCCTTACTAAATCAATTAAAGCGTGATAATGATAACGTTATTGTTATGGCTGGCAAAGTAAAATTAGATGTCGAATTAAATTTAATTCAGCATTTAGATTTAATGTTATCTATGGATTCTGGTAATGCACATATTGCCGCAATGTTGGGTATTAAGGTAATCACTCTTTGGGGAGCTACTCATCCTTACGCTGGTTTTTCACCATTTAATCAGCCCTTAGATTACTGTATTGTTTCCAATAGAGAGCAATATCCGTTATTGCCTACTTCAGTCTATGGAAACAAGGAGGTAGATGGTTATAAAGATGTAATGAGAAGCATTGATCCTAAAACTGTTTGTGAGAAAGTTATTAAAGAATTAACTAAAGATAATCTACAATTTTAAAATTAGATAAGATGGAGTTTGAAATTGAAAAATACATAAGAGACGTACAGGATTTTCCTAAAAAAGGAGTGGGATTTAAAGATATTACTCCTTTGTTAAATGATCACTATGCTATGGTACAAACTAGTAAAGCGTTATTGAAACTAGTAGGAGATCAAAAAGTAGATGTGGTTGTAGGTATGGAGAGTAGAGGTTTTTTCTTTGCTACTATTTTAGCCTATGAACTAGGAGCTGGTTTTGTGCCAGTGAGAAAGCCTAATAAACTACCTTGTGCAAAAATCTCTCAGGAGTTCACTCTAGAGTATGGTACAGATGTGTTAGAAATGCATATGGACGCTATTAAGCCTGGACAAAAAGTACTCATACACGATGATGTTTTAGCAACCGGAGGAACAGCAGAAGCGGTTTGTAAGTTGGTAGAAGCTTTAGGTGGTGAGATTGTGGGGATAAACTTCCTAATGGAGCTAAGCTTCTTACACGGTAGAGACAAGATTAATAACTATCCAGTGCAGAGTTTAATTACCTACTAATTAGTTAGTTGTAACTGTTATAATATTAGAATCCAATTAATTAGTTAATTGGATTTTTTTTTAAAATAAATTTGGATATATCGAATTTTTTTAGGAATATTTGCACTTGCATTAAGCATACATATCAAAATGAAGTACAGTAACCTACATAAAGGTAATATTTTTGACCACACCAATCTAGGAGTGGCCACTGTACTATTGAACTTTTTTTCGCGGTCTTCGCGGTCTTGGGCATAATTACACTTTGCCTCATTTTACTTAAGGTGATGTTTTAGTACATCACTATTTTTATATCCATAATTTTAATGTTTTTTCAAATAACCTAGGCATTTCTGTATACTATTATACTTTTTGCTTGTGGCTACTTGGATTTTAATTCACTGATTTAGAATGAATTCAAATCAATTTATTGTTATACCTGCCAATCAATCTCATATTGATTATGCGGAACAAATTTGTGAAGAAATGGCTCAATCTGCCAAAGCTCGTGGTACTGGTATCGCTAGGAGAAAATCCGAATATATTGCAGGCAAGATGTTAGAAGGTAAGGCAGTAATAGCTTTGCATAAAGACGGTCGATGGGCAGGTTTCTGTTATATCGAAACTTGGAGTCATGGTCAGTATGTTGCCAATTCTGGCTTAATTGTTAACCCTATATTTAGAGAATCAGGCTTAGCTAAGTCTATTAAAAAGCGAATCTTTGATCTATCTCGAACCAAGTTTCCAGAGGCTAAGATATTTGGTCTAACTACTGGATTTGCAGTAATGAAGATTAATTCAGAGCTTGGTTACGAACCAGTTCCATACTCTGCTTTAACACAGGATGAATCTTTTTGGAAAGGTTGTGAGAGTTGTGTTAATTTTCAAATTTTACAAAGTAAAGAGAAAAAAAATTGTTTATGCACCGCTATGTTGTGGAATCCGGTAGACAAGCAAAAGAAATTACAGAATAAAATTGAGCTTAAACAATCGGCTAAGGAACGATTACAACGTATGAAAAAGAAGCAGTCTCTTTTAAAGAAATTTCAAATTCAATTAAAAAAGACCATTAAAAAAACCCATTTATTTTAATTTTAAACACAACGGAAAATGAATAATAAAAAAATTGTTTTAGCATTTAGCGGAGGATTAGATACTAGTTTCTGCGTAATATATTTAAAAGAGGAATTAGGATACCAGGTACACTCAGTAGTTGTTAATACTGGTGGTTTCGACCAAGAAGAATTAAATGAAATAGAGAAAAAAGCATATGCTTTAGGTGTTGCTTCTCATACTTGTATAGATCAAACTGCTAGTTACTATCAAGAAAGCGTAAAATATCTTATTTTTGGTAATGTACTTAAAAATGGGACATATCCTTTGTCTGTTAGTGCAGAAAGAGTGTGTCAAGCTACTGCGATTGCTAACTATGCTAAGAAGATTGGTGCTCAAGCTGTAGCTCATGGTTCAACAGGAGCAGGAAATGATCAAGTTCGCTTTGATATGATCTTCAACATTTTAGTTCCTAATGTTGAAATTATCACCCCTATTAGAGATTTAAAATTAAGTAGAGAGCAAGAAATTGCATTTTTACAAAAACACGGTGTAGAGATCAATGCAGACAAAGCACTTTACTCTATCAATAAAGGGTTATGGGGAACATCTGTAGGAGGAAAAGAAACTTTAAATTCTAAGGAGTATTTACCGGAAGCTGCTTGGCCTACTGCTGTAACTAGTACAGATAGCCAAAAAGTGGAAATTAGCTTCTTACAAGGACAACCAGTAGCTTTAAATGGAGTTAGCATGGAGCCAACTAAAGTTATTCAAACTCTACAGGATCTAGCTCAACCTTATGGAATTGGTAGAGATATTCACGTTGGGGATACAATCATTGGTATTAAAGGAAGAGTAGGTTTTGAAGCAGCGGGACCAATAATCTTAGTTAAAGCACATCATACTTTAGAAAAACATACCTTAACTAAATGGCAGTTAAACTGGAAAGAGCAATTAGGATCTTTTTACGGAAACCATTTACATGAGGGACAGTTTCATGATCCAATTATGCGTGATATGGAAGCTTTCTTAGAAAGTACTCAAAAAAATGTAACAGGTAAGGTATTTGTTGAATTACATCCTTATAGATTTGTTATCTTAGGTATTGAGTCTGATTATGATTTAATGAGTAATGAGTTTGGAAGTTATGGAGAGATGAATAATTCATGGACAGGAGAAGATGTAAAAGGGTTCTCTAAAGTTTTTGGGAATCAAACTATGATTTGGCATCTAATTAATAATAAAGAAAAATAATTTTATAATGCAAGAAATAAAAGTCGGAATTCTTGGCGGAGCTGGATATACAGGAGGCGAACTTCTTCGTTTATTGTTAAACCATCCCTGGGTAGATATTTGCTATGTTCATAGTAATAGTAACGCTAATAAGAAAGTATATCAAGTACATCGTGATTTGTTAGGAGAAACCGAGTTAGAGTTTACCGATATTTTCTCACAAGAAATTGATGTATTATTTTTATGCATGGGTCATGGTGATTCTAAGGTGTTTTTAGATGAAAATCCAATAAATGATTCTATTAAAATTATTGACTTAAGTCAAGATTATAGATTAAAGAGCCCTGATAATGTTTTCTTGTATGGTTTACCAGAACTTAATAAAGAAAAAATCCAAAAAGCTAATTATGTTGCCAATCCAGGATGTTTTGCTACGGCGATACAACTAGCATTACTACCCTTGGCAAGTAAAAATATATTACCAGATGTAAGTTATTTAACTGCTATTACTGGAAGTACAGGGGCTGGTCAAAAACCTAGTGCTTTGACTCATTTTAGTTATAGAAACAACAATATATCTGTTTATAAGGCTTTTGAACATCAGCATTTAGCAGAGATAGGACAAAGTTTACAACAATTGCAGGGTGATTTTGAGAATAAGATCCAATTTATTCCTCAAAGAGGAGATTTCGCAAGAGGTATTTTTGTCAGTATAGTATTGCAGAGCAAAGAAACTTTAGAAGATCTACAAGAGTTGTATAAAGAGTTTTATAAACAAGCAGCTTTTACTTTTTTTAGTCAAGAGCCTATTGATTTAAAGCAGGTGGTAAATACAAATAAGTGTTTTATTTCCATAGAGAAGAATCAGGATCAAGTTCTTATCACTTGTGCCATTGATAATCTATTAAAAGGAGCAAGCGGACAAGCGGTTCAGAATATGAATTTAATGTTTGGTTTACCAGAACAAAGTGGTTTAAAACTAAAAGCATCTGCTTTTTAAAAAAAAATGAAAATGAAATTATACGATGTTTATCCTTTAAATGCTATTGAAATTGTAGAAGGTAAAGGAAGTTATGTTTACGATGATAAAGGAGTAGAGTATCTAGATTTATATGGAGGTCACGCAGTGATTTCTATTGGTCATAGTAATCAATATTATGTAAATGCTCTAAAAACTCAATTGGATAAGATTGGTTTTTATTCTAATTCTATCTTAATTCCTAAACAAAAACAGGTTGCAGATTTATTAGGAGAGGTAGCCAATGTTGAAGATTATCAATTATTCCTATGTAATTCTGGAGCAGAAGCCAATGAAAACGCTTTAAAATTAGCTTCTTTTTACAATGGGCGAAAAAAAGTAATTGCTTTCTCTGGAGCTTTCCATGGAAGAACTTCTTTAGCTGTAGTAGCTACAGATAATCCTAAAATTATTGCTCCTGTAAATGAGTCGGATAACGTAATATTTTTACCTTACAACGATGTACAGGCATTGGAACAAGCATTTGCTAGTTATGGAAACGAAATTTGTGCTGTTATTTTAGAACCTATCCAAGGTGTTGGAGGAATAATAGAAGCGAGCAAAGAATTTGCCTTGGCTATAAGAGAATTAACAAAAGCCCATAATAGTGTTTTTATTGCAGATGAAGTTCAAAGTGGATATGGGCGAACAGGTAAGTTTTTTGCCTTGGATCACTTAGATGTAAAAGCAGATATTTATTCGATGGCTAAAGGAATGGGTAATGGATTTCCAATAGGTGGTATCGTAGTAAGTGATATGTTTAAACCTTGGCATGGACAACTTGGAACAACCTTTGGAGGTAATCATTTAGCTTGTACTGCAGCTCTTGCAGTATTACAACAGATTAAACAAGAATCCATGATTGAAAATGCTAAGGAGATAGGAGAATATTTAATCACAAATCTTAAGTCCCTAGATAAAATAAATCAAGTAAGAGGTAAAGGATTAATGATCGGAATTGATCTTGATCCTTCATTAAAAGACATTAGGAAGAATTTGCTTTTTGAAGACCATATTTTTACTGGTACTGCAAGTCCTAATGTAATTAGATTATTACCTGCTTTAAATCTTACTAAAGAACAAGCAGATATTTTCTTAAGTAAATTCAAAGCAAGATTAAACCAATAGTAAAAATATTCATTGAATTATGAAACAGTTTTTTAGCGTTAGTGATGTAGAAGATTTAGATCAGCTAGTCAACCAAGCTTTACAAGCTAAAGCGTCTCCTTTTGTTGATCAAGCTTTAGGAAAGAATAAAACATTAGGTTTAGTGTTTTTGAACCCAAGCTTACGCACAAGGATGAGTACACAAAAAGCAGCGATGAATCTAGGCATTAACACTATGGTTTTAAATATGGGAACCGATGGGTGGGCATTAGAAACCAAAGACGGTGTAGTGATGGATTCTGACAAAGCAGAACATATTAAGGAAGCAGCTGCTGTTATGGGAGAGTATTGCGACATTTTAGCTTTGCGTTGTTTTCCTTCTTTAAAGGACGCCGAACAGGACTATAGTGAAGAATTATTCAAAAAATTCACCAAGTACTGTAATAAACCAGTTATAAGTTTAGAGAGTGCTACTCGTCACCCATTACAAAGTTTAACAGACTTAATTACTATCATAGAAAACTGGGATTATAATTATGATCAACAATTAAAGAAATATATACCCAAAACCAAAAAACCAAAAGTTGTTCTGTCTTGGGCACCTCATGTAAAAGCTTTGCCTCAAGCCGTGCCTAACTCTTTTGCAGAGTGGATGTGTAGAGCGCAAGAGAATGGTTTGGTGGACTTTGTAGTTACTCATCCTCAAGGATATGAACTAAAAGAAGAGTTTACAAAAGGTGCTTCAATTCAGTACGATCAAGATCAAGCTTTGCAAGATGCAGATTTTGTATATGTAAAGAATTGGTCTAGCTATACAAATTATGGACAAATTACTTGTAATGATCCTCAGTGGATGCTTACTTTAGAAAAATTGCAAAACACTAATCAAGCCAAAGTAATGCACTGTTTACCTGTACGTAGAGATCTGGTTATCTCTTCGAAGGTACTAGATAGTGATAGTTCTATTGTAATTGAGCAAGCAGGTAATCGTGTGTGGGCAGCGCAAGGAGTTTTGAAACAAATACTCAAATAAATACCATTAAACCAAGTAGGATGAATAAGAATATTACAGTTATTAAAATAGGTGGAAATATAGTAGATAATCCAATTGCCTTAGAGAATTTTTTAGATATCTACGCTCAAATCCCAGGCTATAAGATTTTGGTACATGGGGGTGGGAAATTAGCTACTAAAATGGCCAATGATTTAGCCTTACCTACTACAATGATTCAAGGTAGAAGGGTAACATGTGATAAAGTTCTTCCTATCACGGTAATGGTTTATGCTGGTTTAATTAATACCAGTATCACTGCTTTGTTGCAAAAGCGTAAATGTGATGCAATAGGGCTAAACGGTAGCGATGCAGGCATTATCGTAGCACATAAAAGACCAACCTTACCTGTTGATTATGGGTTTGTTGGAGATTTTGATGCTCAAGATGTAAATATCCAAAGAATAGAACAATTATTAGACTTAGGTTTGTATCCCGTTTTTTGTGCTATAACTGCAGATAATCAAGGACAGCTTTTGAATACAAATGCCGATACTATTGCAAGTAATTTATCTATTGCATTAGCCAAGAAGTATACGGTGGATTTAGTTTATTGCTTTGAGCACAAAGGAGTATTATCAAATATTAAGGACCCCAATTCAGTTATCTCGAGAATAGATGGAAATAATTTTACAGATTTATTAGAGAAAGGCGTAATTAATGATGGGATAATTCCTAAGATTCACAACGCTTTGCAAGCAACGAGTAAGGGAGTCAATAAAGTTGTTATTAAGCTGGCAGATGATTTATTAGATCAAAGTCAGGGTACCACAATAGTCAATTAAAACAATAGTTAGAATTTAACCATTATCTTATGCAAATTATAGACTTAACAAAGCAGAGTATTGAGCTTTTAAAGAAGTTAATCCAAACACCTTCTTATAGTAAACAAGAGAACTTAACAGCCGATATTTTAGCAGAGTATCTTAGCTCTTATGACATTGAAATACATAGAAGATTAAACAATGTCTGGGCTTTTAATAAGCACTATGATGCAAGTAAGCCTACAATTCTTTTAAATTCCCATCACGATACTGTAAGACCTAATAAGGATTATACAAAAGACCCTTTTTTAGCACAGGTAATAGATGAAAAATTATATGGATTAGGTAGTAATGACGCAGGAGGTTGTTTGGTTAGTCTAATTGCCACATTCATTTATTTCTATGACCAAAAGGATTTACAGTATAATTTTTGTTTAGCAGCTACTGCAGAAGAGGAGATCTCAGGAAGTAATGGATTAGAATTAGTTATCCCATTTTTGGGAGATCTTGAATTTGCTATTGTTGGAGAACCTACCAAAATGGATCTAGCAATTGCAGAACGTGGATTGATGGTGCTGGATTGCGTGGCTCATGGAAAAAGTGGTCATGCTGCTAGAGAAGAAGGTGATAATGCTATTTTTAAAGCAATAAAAGATATCCTTTGGTTTAATAGTTTTGAGTTTGAAAAAGAATCTGAGCAGTTTGGACCTATAAAAATGAGTGTGACGATGATTAATGCAGGCACACAACATAATGTGGTTCCTTCTACTTGTGAATATGTAGTCGATATTCGTGTAACAGATGCCTATAGCAATGAAGAGGTATTAGAAATAATCAAGGATAATGTGATTAGTGAAGTATCTGCTAGGTCAACTCGTTTAAAACCATCTTGTATCGCCAAAGATCATCCAATTGTATTGGCAGGTATTGAATTAGGTAGAAATACTTATGGCTCACCAACTACTAGTGATCAAGCCTTGTTAAGTATTCCATCCTTAAAATGTGGACCTGGAGACTCAGCTCGTTCCCATACAGCAGATGAATTTATCTATTTACAGGAAATTTTCCAAGGAGTAGAGCTTTATATTGAGATGTTAAATAAAATCGTGAAGTAAAATGAAATTATGGCAAAAAACTACCCAAGTAAATCAAGATGTTGATAAATTTACGGTAGGTAAAGATAGAGAATTAGATATGAATCTAGCTCCTTTTGATGTATTAGGATCGTTAGCTCATACTAAAATGTTATGTAGTGTTGGATTATTGAGTTCAGAGGATTTAATAAGTATTGAAAAAGAACTTAAGAATATATATAATGAAATTATTCAAGGTGAGTTTTGTATTGAACCAGAAGTAGAAGATATTCATTCTCAAGTAGAATTACTTCTAACTAGAAGAATCGGTGAGGCAGGTAAGAAGATACATTCTGGAAGAAGTAGAAATGACCAAGTATTAGTAGATTTGAAGCTTTATTTCCGTTATGAAATTGAGCAAATTGTAGAGAAAACCAAAATACTTTTTGACACCTTACAAAATTTAAGTAACACATATAAAGAAGTATTATTACCAGGATATACTCATTTGCAAATTGCAATGCCAAGTTCTTTTGGTTTGTGGTTTGGCGCTTATGCTGAGAGTCTTGTGGATGATTTAGAATTAATGTTAGCTGCATGGAAGGTAACCAATAAGAATCCTTTGGGTTCTGCTGCAGGTTATGGGTCATCTTTTCCATTAGATCGTCAATTGACCACAGATTTACTAGGCTTTAAGAGTATGAATTACAATGTAGTTTATGCACAAATGGGTAGAGGAAAAACAGAAAGAATTTTAGCTCAAGGGGTTTCAAGTATTGCAGCTACACTTGCTAAATTCTCTATGGATTCTTGTTTGTATATGAGTCAAAATATGGGGTTCATCCATTTTCCGGACCACCTAACTACCGGCTCTAGTATTATGCCACATAAGAAAAACCCAGATGTGTTAGAGCTAATACGTTCTAGATGTAATAAGATACAGGCTTTGCCTAATGAAATTGCTTTAATGACTACTAATTTACCTAGTGGATACCACAGAGATTTACAGTTGTTGAAAGAGAATTTATTCCCTGCATTTACTTCCTTAAAAGAATGTCTGGACATTCTACAGGTAATGTTAGATAATATTGAAGTAAACCCTTCTATTTTAAAGGATCCTAAGTATGATTATTTATTTAGTGTAGAAGTAGTAAATGATAAAGTATTAAGTGGTGTCGCATTTAGAGACGCTTATAAAGAAATAGGTTTATCTATAGAACAAGGTACATACAAACCTTCTAAGGAAGTTAATCACACTCACCAAGGTAGTATCGGTAATTTGATGAACCAAGAGGTTAAAGAAGAATTTGATCGCGTATATAGCGAATTTAGCTTTAACCATGTAAACGATAAACTAGTAAGTTTAGTGTCGTGATTTTGTAAAAAAGGTCTTTGTAGAAATTACAAAGACCTTTTTTTATTTGAGAAGATTCATTTTATTAAATCTGATCATAATCAACATGTATTGTATCAGATGTAACTATTGCCTGACAGGATAGGATTAATCCATCCTCTAGTTCTTGGTCAGTTAGTATGCTGTTTTTGAGCATTTTAGCACTTCCTTCTACAACTTTACACATACAAGAAGAACAAATACCTCCTTGACAAGAGTAAGGAGCATCAATATCCTGGTCTAAAATAGCATCTAAAAGTATAGATTCCTTATCCATTTCAAAAGATGTTTCCATGTCATCTACAGTGACAGTAACCTTTGCTTTACCACCTGAAGTTATAGCTGAGGTTTCTATAGCGTCATTGTTAGGGGTGAATATTTCAAAATTTACTTTTTCTTTGTTTCCTTCTTTTTCTTCTATGGTTTGACTAACAATATCAATCATTGCCTCTGGTCCACATAAGAAATAAGATACAAAATCAATGTCTTTATGTTTGTTATTAATTACAAAGTTTGTTGCAGCCTTGTCTATTCTACCAAATAATGCATTTTCCTGTTTTTCCCTTGAGAAAACAAAATGCACATGTAATTGATTAGGATACTTTTCTTGTAACTTATGTAGTTCTTTGTGAAAGATGGTTTCTTCCACGCTTTTGTTTCCATATACAAGTACAAATCTACTTTTAGGCTCTTGTTCAAGAACACTTTGAATCATTGCCATTACTGGAGTAATTCCACTTCCAGCTACAAATGCAGCATAATTATTTTGATTCTCTTTATTTGTTGATAAGATAAATCTTCCTTCAGGTTGACCTACTTCTAAAGTATCTGCTACTTTAAGCTCCTTATTAGCATAAGTAGAGAAAAGGCCATTTTCAACATTCTTAACTACAATACGTATATCACCAGAGGTAGGAGTAGAACAAATAGAATAAGCTCTCCTAAGTTGATTTTTCCCGATTGTATGTTTGATATTTAAGTATTGGCCAGCTTTAAATTGATAGTCGTTTTTTAGCTCAACAGGTATATCAAAAAGGATCGATACAGCATTAGGTGTTTCCTGACGAATTTCCTTTATAGTTAACAGATGGAATTTAGACATAGTTTATGTTTAATTTTTAAAATACAAAAATACGAAACACAAAGATTTAAATGAAAAATAATTTAGACAGAAGAACCAAAAAAATTCATAAAATTACACAGTATATCAGTCATTTAAGTGAATTATACTAAAAAGGTATTAAGTTGTAATGTATTTTGTATACCAGGAAATTTATTTACTTTACATAAAAGAATAAATATAGAAGATCAGTATAATAAATAAGGGATGTTTTTGTAAAAACATCCCTTATTTATTATATCTATTATCACTAAAAATTTGACTTGAATTGTTCTAAGAAACGTACGTCATTTTCGTAAAACATACGTATATCTCCAATTTGATATAAAAGCATCGCAATTCTTTCTATTCCCATTCCAAATGCGAATCCGCTATATTGGCTAGGATCGATATTACAGTTCTTTAAAACATTTGGATCAACCATTCCACATCCCATGATTTCTAACCATCCTGTCCCTTTGGTGATACGGTAATCTGTTTCTGTTTTTAACCCCCAATAAATATCTACTTCTGCACTAGGTTCAGTGAAAGGGAAATAAGAAGGACGTAAACGGATTTTACTTTTACCAAACATTTCTTTTGTAAAATATAAAAGAGTTTGTTTTAAGTCTGCAAAAGAAACATCTTTGTCAATGTATAGACCTTCTACTTGGTGGAAAATACAGTGAGATCGCGATGATATAGCCTCATTTCTAAATACTCTCCCTGGAGATATTGTACGCAATGGAGGTGTGTTTTTTTCCATATAACGAACTTGAACAGAAGAAGTATGCGTACGTAATAAATGCTCAGGGTTTGTTTGAACAAAGAAAGTATCCTGCATATCTCTAGCAGGGTGATATTCTGGAAAGTTCAAAGCTGAGAAATTATGCCAGTCATCTTCAATTTCTGGTCCCTCAGAGATATTAAAACCAATGGAATTGAAAATATCTACGATCTGATTTTTTACTAAAGAAATAGGATGTCTAGATCCAATTTCTGTAGGGTAACCAGGTCGAGTTAAATCTCCAAATAGGCCTTGAATATCTTTTGAGTCTAAAGTTTCTTGGATAGACTTTACTTTATTCTCAATAGTAGCTTTTAATAAATTAATCGCTTGACCAAATTCTTTTTTTTGATCATTTGGTACTGTTTTAAAGTGAGCGAATAAGTCATTTAAAATTCCTTTTTTGGATAAGAACTTAATTCTGAACTCCTCAAGGGTTTCTTTGTTATCGGTGGTAAATTCTTGTGCTTGACCAACGTATTCTTTTATTTTATCTATCATCTTAAGTAAAGTAAAAAGCAAATTTACTGCTTTTCATTTAGACATTAAAATTTAAAATCCTTATTATGAATATAATTAGGAATGTTTTTTGTTAATCTATGAAATTTGAAGCTAAGAAGTAGTTGACAATTGCTTCTTTCATTAAAACGGATTGCTCTCCAGCTTTTAAAGCAGGTAACTCTTCTTTGATAGTGTAGTGTGGCCAACCATCTTGATCGAAATGATCAAACTCATAATATCCATAGGGTTCTAACAAACGACAAATGGCTATATGCATTAAATTAATCTTATCGTCTTTCTTATATTTTTTATTAAATTTGCCTCTTTCCTGTATGCCGATTAAGTATATTATAGATTCTAAGTCTAAGGTATCTCCATCGGCAAATTTATCGGATATCTTTTCAACAAGGGTGTCCCACCTTTGTTTCATTTTTTCATCTCTTGCCATGCTTATTTTTATAAAGTACTGCAAAGATACAATTTAGAATTGAGTGTCATTTAGGCAAAAGTAATAAGTTAATAAACAAATTATGGTTTTAGATATAATAGTAGTTATTGCTCTAGTATTTGGTATATATAAGGGAGCTAAAAATGGATTATTTGTTTCTATTGCAGCCTTTATTTCTCTATTACTAGGTGTTATCGCAGCTTTAAAGTTTTCTAATGTAGTAAAAGATTCTTTATATAGTTATTTTGGATGGGATTCTACTTTTCTACCGTTAATATCTTTTTTGATTACTTTCTTTGCTGCTATATTTTTGGTTAAGTTTATAGCTAAACTGATTACAAATTTACTCCACACTGTTTATTTAGGTTTTATTAATCGCATTTTTGGCGCAGTTTTTCAAGTTGCAGTGGTGGTTTTATTAGTGTGCTTAACCCTAAGTTTGTTTGATAAATTCAATACAGACTACATGTTTGTTAGTAAAGCAGAATTAGATTCTTCCTATAGCTATGTTATGTATTTAGAGTTGTCACAACACTTTTTTCCTAGATTTTTTGAATTAGTAAATAATCTATTTGAAAAAAGCGTAGAGGTACTAAATACATCTACGCCTTTATTAAATTCAGAATCTTTCTAAATGTCTCGCACTGATTTTTTCATGACCCAACCTTGTTCTAGATTATCTAGTCTGACTTTTATCCAGAGAGCTTTTTCTTGTAATATGTAAACTTTAGTTCCTTTATGGAGTTCTAATAAGGTTGTTGAATTACTTCGAGGATCTTCTTTTAAATCTACTTTATCCTCCCAAAGCATTGCAATTGGTTGGGTGGTGTTATAATGCTGTTCAAAATATGCTGCATAAGTAGTGAACCCTATAGCTAAGACTCCAATAATTAGTAAAGTGAAACTAAGACGTTTGACTACTGAATTTGAAGCTAGATAAAATATAGCAAATAATAATAATGCAACAAAAGCTAAAGCGGTGGTAGTATAAGCCCAATTATCAGGGGTTAGCTTGCCAATGGCTTGGTGAAAAACATCGTGATTATTATATTTTTTAATCGTTGTAATATCATCTTGTAAGTTAGCTTTAGCATGGTCCAAATTAGTTAATATTTCTTTGTCAAAAGGAGCTAACTGTAGTGCTTTTTCGAAGTAGTAAACAGCATCCACATCCTGCTTGTTTTTGAAATAAGCATTTGCCAAATTATAGTATAATTCAGAAGAATTTGTTATTGTTTTACTTAATTCCAAGTATGAATCAATAGCCTTTTGGTATTGCTCTTTTTGATAGTAATCGTTAGCTTGCTTAAAGTCCTCTTGCCATTTATTATCAGGGTTAGCATAGCTGATTAGATTAAATAGTAATAGGAATAAAGTTATATAATGTCTCATATTCTATTTAATTTGTTTTTCTAGTTCTGCGATTATATTAATAGCATTTTGATAATCTTGTTTCATGTCTACTTGGTCTGAAGGTGTGTACCTAGCCCATTCACAAGCATTTTTTAGATCTAAAAACCTCTGTGTACTTGCTGGATTAACTTGTTTTTGCTCTAGAATTATTTTAATATTTTCATTACTCATTTGAGTAGTTTCTATATTTAGTTTTGCCTTTAAGAAATTGTGAAGACATAATTCTAAAGCCTCATAGAATGAATCTTTATTGTTTAAATGCTTTTTAGCTTGCGATAGATACTTTTTAGCTAAGCGATTATTACTCTTAAGTTTCAATCCAACGGTATCTTTATTTGCGTTTTCTTTGGCTTTTGAAATAAGAATTATTAACACTACTGCTAACAAAGGTAAGCTAGTTAGTATATAGAATAAGTTAGATCCCCAATATTTAGAAACATATGGATTAACATAGGTTAATTTTTGTTTTATTGGTTGGAATAAGTCTTGGTCTTGACTTAGCTGTTCTCCCAGTAATTCTTTATTAGTAGGTAATGTAGGCCCATCTAAAACATCAATTCTAATACTATCAGTGGAGATAGTCTTATAGGATTTTGTCTTAAGGTCAAAATACGAGAAATTCATGGGTTCAATAAAGTACTCCCCTTTGTATTGAGGTATAATAGTATAATCATTGGTTCTTCTTCCTTGCATACCATAGATACCTGTATTTATTTTTTCATTGTATACCGGGTCGTATATCTCTAATGCTGAATTTGCCTTTACAATAGGCATTTTGAGTAAGTTTAAATTACCACTTCCGTTAACTTCAACTTTTAAATTAAGCATTTCTCCTGCTTTTAGTTGAGTTTTAGACGGAGTTACTGTGAAATTAAAAGCTCCCACCCCTCCTGAAAAGTCTTCTGGTTGATCTTGAATTGGTAAGGCTTTTGTCTGTATAGAAATTGAATTAGTAGAGAATTCCTTTTCAATATATCCATATTCTGGGAATCCGAAGAAATCACGTCTTCCTGTTAAGACTTGAGCTTGTACATCTAAAACTAGCGGGTCTATGGTGAAATCCCCAACTTCTTGTGCCATTAATACATCTTGCTTAATTAAAATGTAGTAATAGGGTTGATCTTTATAGGTTGTTTGTATTGGTTGAGGTTCAGGTACTTGTATGTTGTGTGTCCAGAATTTATCAAAAGAAGGTATTTTTTTCCCTGCGTAGCCGCTAAGTCCTTCTTGAAAATAAATTTTATAACTAATCGTTATAGGTTCATTAACATAGGGATTTTTATTAGAAACCTCTGCTACTAGATGGATGGTTTCTAAGGATTGCTTTTGGATATGATTTAAGTCATTTGCTTGCTCTTCTCTCTTTACAGCCTGTGTGATTGTCACAGAAATAGGCTGGGTCTTATAGACATCACCTTTTATATCAATACTGGCTGAGCCAATAGTTAGCTTTCCAGTTTTGTTTGGTTTTAATTGAAACGAATAGGATTTATTAAAAGATTTTTTACCATTAACCCAAGAGATACTGACACTTTGGTTTGGTCCAGAAACTACTGTAAAACCTTCAAAAGAGGGAGATTTAAAGTAGTCTCCGTCTTCATTCATAGAAAATTCTACGGTGACTAGTTCATTTAACGCTACGTTGTCTCTAGCTACACTGGCCTTAAAGAAGGTTTGTGCAAATAAAGTAGCGCTGCTGAATAATAGTAGAAATAAACAAATATATTTTTTTAAAATTTGCATAATGCTTTTACCAATCTTTTTTACGTTGAGTTTTTACCGGTTGTCCCTGGATAGAGTCTGTTGGATTGCCATAGGTACCATTAGCCTTTTTAATTAAGCGATCTTGAATATCCTTTTCGTCTCTTTCTAAAGATTCTAGGATGTTTTGCATTTGTTGTTCGCTCATTGGAGCCTGTTGTGGTGGGGTTTTCTGGTTATCCTGATTATCTTGATTATCTTGATTATCTTGATTATCCTGGTTGTCTTGATTATCCTGGTTGTCTTGATTATCCTGGTTGTCTTGATTATCCTGGTT
>CANROJ010000039.1 GCA_947632215.1 uncultured Flavobacterium sp.
AGCTCTAAAAAAGCAGCTTAAAACATTACACTTTTAAAAAACAAAAATACTCTAGGTTAATAGGGGTTAAAACAGAATTAGTTAAATTATTCAGAATATTATCCTCAAAGTTCTTTTTCAAGTTGACCAATTAATTCTAAACTTTCTTCTAATCTAGTGTCCATTTGACACCACATTGAAGACTGACAAGTTCAATTAACTACCCAGCAATTTTCACTAGTCTACTCAAATTAAGCTTTTTATGTAATTAGTTAACATCGTTCTTTTCTTCGACTTCTTTAGCCATAGTACTAAATGTAGAACATAAAGACAACACTAAAAAAAAATTCATAATTTAAATTATAATTTGATCCTCTTTTTTTATCAATTAAGGTATCATAAGTACATGCAAGAACCTTTTGATCTGCTTTTATGTATCGGTACAAATATGATACAAATACATGATCAAAAACGATTAAAACAACTCAAAATAAAAATGAATAAAATAAAAAAAGCCGCTGTAAATATATAATTTACAGCGGCTTATTACTTATTAATAAGTGAAATTAATCACCAATTATTTTACTTCTTCGTACTCTACATCTTGTGTACCATCTGCATTATCAGAAGATCCTGCACCTTGATCTTGAGGCTGTTGTCCAGCTTGTTCTCCTTGAGCATTGTACATTTCTTCAGAAGCTGCTTTCCAAGCTTCGTTAATTTTTTCTAACGCTGGCTCAATAGTAGCTACATCTCTAGTATCATAAGCAGTTTTTAATTGCTCTAATGCTGCTTCGATGTTAGATTTATTAGATTCTGATAATTTCTCACCAAACTCTTTTAATTGCTTCTCTGTTTGGAAAATCATAGCATCTGCTTCGTTAATTTTCTCTACAGCTTCTTTAGCTTTTTGATCTGATTCAGCATTAGCTTCAGCTTCTTGCTTCATTCTTTGGATTTCTTCTTCTGTTAATCCTGAAGAAGCTTCGATACGAATATCATGTGATTTTCCAGTTCCTTTATCTGTTGCTGAAACTTTAATGATTCCGTTTGCATCGATATCAAAAGTAACCTCAATTTGTGGCACTCCTCTTTGTGCTGGTGGTAATCCATCTAAATGGAAACGTCCAATAGTTTTGTTATCGTTTGCCATTGGTCTTTCTCCTTGTAAAACATGGATTTCAACCGATGGTTGGTTATCTGCAGCAGTAGAGAATACTTGTGATTTTTTAGTTGGAATAGTTGTATTTGACTCAATTAATTTAGTAAATACTCCACCCATTGTCTCAATACCTAAAGAAAGTGGTGTAACGTCTAATAATAATACGTCTTTCACATCTCCAGTTAATACTCCTCCTTGAATAGCAGCACCGATAGCAACTACCTCATCAGGGTTAACTCCTTTGTGTGGTTTTTTTCCGAAGAATTTCTCTACTTCTTCTTGAATTCTAGGAATACGAGTAGATCCTCCTACTAAGATTACCTCATCAATATCCGATTTTGAAATTCCTGCATCTTTTAATGCTTTTTCACAAGGAATCATTGAACGACGAACTAATTCATCTGATAATTGTTCAAATTTAGCTCTTGTTAATGTTTGCACTAAGTGTTTTGGTCCTGAAGCTGTAGCAGTAACATAAGGAAGGTTAATCTCTGTTTGTGTAGCAGAAGACAACTCTACTTTAGCTTTCTCAGCAGCTTCTTTTAAACGTTGTAAAGCCATTGGGTCTTTACGTAAATCTACTCCTTCAGCACTTTCAAATTCTGAAGCTAACCAGTTAATGATTACATTATCAAAATCATCTCCTCCTAAGTGAGTATCTCCGTTTGTAGATAATACCTCAAATACACCGTCTCCTAATTCTAGGATAGAGATATCAAAAGTTCCTCCTCCTAAATCGTAAACAACTACTTTTTGGTCTTTTCCTGTTTTATCCAAACCATAAGCAAGCGCAGCTGCAGTAGGTTCGTTGATAATACGTCTAACTTTTAATCCTGCAATTTCACCAGCTTCTTTAGTAGCTTGACGTTGCGCATCATTAAAATATGCTGGTACAGTGATAACTGCTTCAGAAACATCTTGTCCTAAATAGTCTTCAGCTGTTTTTTTCATTTTTTGTAAAATCATAGCAGAAATCTCTTGAGGCGTATATAAACGTCCGTCGATATCTACTCGTGGAGTATCATTATCTCCTTTTACAACTGCATAAGGAACTGTTTTAGCTTCTTTAGCAACATGAGAATAAGTTTCTCCCATAAATCTCTTAATTGAAGAGATGGTTTTTGTAGGGTTAGTCACTGCTTGACGTTTTGCAGGATCACCTACTTTAATTTCACCACCTTCAACAAAAGCAACCACAGAAGGAGTTGTTCTTCTACCTTCCGCATTTGGAATTACTACAGGCTCGTTACCTTCCATTACAGCAACACATGAGTTTGTAGTTCCTAAGTCAATACCAATAATTTTACTCATAATATTTTTATAATTTACTTTTTATACTTCTATTAATTTTTCACTTCAATATTTTAGTTGGGATTTTACTCCCTTGCCTACATATAGTCAAGGATTGTGCCAATACATAATAATGTCACTTTTTACTTTACAATAGTGTCTTGGTTCAAATATTTATGTCAAAATGTCACTTAATATTGTACTAACTCCCTATACATGCAATAAATGCGGCAGAAAAACAAGACACCCTAATTCCTAATTGTCGGACTTCATTAAATATCTGTATTGCTGCGAGAAAGGTTTAACTCTAAAAATAGCACTTTTTTTACTTTTAACAAAAGTATTTCCGTTTTATTTCAATTAGCCTTTACAAAGCGTAAGAAGATTCTATATTTTGACAAAAACCGACACATATAACATATATACTACAACTAAAGATCCCTCAGTATAATGGGCTAAACACCGCTAAATGAGGTAAAATTCAATAGAGAACACAAGAAAAAAAAACAAAGAGTTGCAACAAGTTAGATTTTAGTTATCTTCGTATATATTAAAACCAAACTACTTTATGGAATGTATTTCTGTATTTGATATGCTTAAGATTGGTGTTGGGCCATCTAGTTCGCATACTCTTGGACCTTGGCGCGCCGCAGAGCTTTTTTTAAAAGAGCTTAAAGACCGTGAATTATTTAATAAGGTCTCTCATATAAAAATTGACCTATATGGTTCTTTATCATTAACTGGTATTGGACACGCTACCGATTTGGCTGTAATGTTAGGACTCAGTGGAGCGGATCCAGAATATGTACCTATTGAAGATATAAGTGGTATTATTGAAAAAATTAACCAAACTAAACAATTATTTTTAGGCAACGAGTTAACTATAGAATTCGATCCTAAAACAGATATTATCTTCAATAAAGACTTCCTTGCTTTTCATGCCAATGGAATGACTTTTACAGCCAAATGTGATGAGCATGATTATTATACCTCAACCTTCTATTCTATAGGAGGAGGCTTTGTTGTCAAAGAAGATACAGTAGATAACGTTGAAAAACAAGAAATTAAAAACTCTTTCCCCTTCCCTATAGACAAAGCCACAGAGCTTTTAGCCTACTGTGCCCAGGAAAACAAGAAGGTATCGGAAATAGTCTACCAAAACGAACTTTCTTTACGTACTCCAGAAGAAATTGATACAGAATTAATGCGTGTTTGGAATACCATGCTTGAATGTATGTACATTGGCTGCCATACCGAAGGAGTGCTACCGGGAGGACTCAACGTTCGTCGTAGAGCCTTTGATACTCATAGCAAATTAAAGGGCGACTTACCTTATAATAATCCACAACAATGGCTAGAGACTATACGTAAAACAAAAGTTTACTTTAGACAAATCCTTAAATGGGTAAGTTGTTTTGCCTTGGCTGTTAACGAAGTTAATGCAGCTTTAGGAAGAGTTGTAACAGCTCCAACCAATGGCAGTGCAGGTGTAATTCCAGCAGTTCTAATGTATTACTTAGTTATAGAAAACCATAAAGCTTCCGAAAAAGAAATCAAACAGTTTTTAATGGTTGCTGGAGAAATTGGAAGTATTTTCAAAAAAGGTGCTACTATTTCAGCAGCAATGGGCGGATGTCAGGCAGAAATTGGAGTTTCCAGTGCCATGGCAGCAGGAGCTCTTTGTGAATTAATGGGTGGCTCACCAGAACAAGTTACCATCGCAGCAGAAATCGCGATGGAACATCACTTAGGACTCACCTGTGACCCGATTGCAGGTCTAGTTCAAATACCGTGTATTGAGCGTAATACAATGGGAGCTTTAAAGGCAATTAACGCAGCAGAACTTGCCCTTGATACAGATCCTAAAAATGCAAAAGTACCCCTTGATAAGGTAGTCAATACGATGTGGGAAACTGCAAAAGACATGAATAATAAATACAAAGAAACTTCAGAAGGAGGCTTAGCTGTAGCCGTTAACCTAGCAGATTGTTAATACCTTTGTGTAGCCTAGAGGTAAATTGATTTGGATTTTTAGCTTTAGAAAGTAGTTTTGGTGCTAAATTCTTTACCTTTATGCCCTCTTTAAAAAACATAAAAATGTCAGTAGCAAAAAAAGATTATAAAAAAGTGACTACAAAATCACTAATAGATATGAAAGCCAATGGCCAAAAAATATCTATGTTAACTTGTTATGATTACTCGATGGCGAAAGCTTTAGAGGCTGGTGGTATCGATGTGATGTTAGTTGGTGACTCAGCTAGTAATGTAATGGCTGGGCATGAAACTACTCTACCTATTACATTAGACCAAATGATTTATCACGCTCAATCTGTTGTACGTGGCGCTGATAGAGCCCTAGTTGTAGTTGATTTACCTTTTGGAACCTATCAATCTGACCCTAAAGAAGCATTGCGCTCTGCCATTCGTATTATGAAAGAAAGTGGTGCCCATGCTGTTAAAGTAGAAGGCGGATATGAAATCAAAGATGGTATAGAGCGAATTCTAGCAGCAGGTGTCCCTGTAATGGGCCATTTAGGCTTAACTCCTCAAAGTATTTATAAATTTGGAACTTACACAGTAAGAGCTAAAGAGCAAGAAGAAGCCGAGCAATTAATCAAAGACGCCAAAATGCTAGAACAAATTGGTTGTTTTGCTGTTGTGTTAGAAAAGATACCTGCAGAATTAGCCGCTAAAGTAGCCCAAAGTATTTCTATCCCAGTAATAGGAATTGGAGCTGGAAATGGTGTAGATGGACAAGTTTTAGTTGTTCATGATATGATTGGATTAACCCATGAATTTCATCCTAAATTCTTACGTAGATATTTAAACATGTACGAACAAATGTCTCAGGCTGTAGCACAATATGTACAAGACGTTAAGTCAGTTGATTTTCCTAATGAAAACGAACAGTACTAAAGACATAGTTAATTTTATATGAATAAAAAATATCCTTTTTTCTTTTAAAAAGGATATTTTTATTTAAAACAACAACCCATGAAAATTGTTTCTAATATTGACAATCTCGAAGTCCTGTATCAAGACAATCACATTATAGTTATCAATAAACGCGTAGGTGATATTGTTCAGGGCGATAAAACACAAGATAAACCTTTAAGTGATATTGTAAAAGATTACTTAAAAAGAGAGTTTAAAAAGCCTGGCGAAGCTTTCCTTGGTGTGGTACACCGTTTAGACAGGCCAACCTCAGGTATTATTGTGTTTGCTAAAACCTCCAAGGCACTAAGTAGATTGAATGAATCTTTTAAAAATAGAGATACACAAAAAACCTATTGGGCTGTTGTAAAGGATGCTCCTCCTAAAACAGAAGACATTTTAGAGCATTTTCTAGTAAGAAATCCTAAAAACAACACTTCTAGAGCACATATTAAAGAGGTTAGCAATAGTAAAAAAGCTAAATTAAGCTATCGTATTTTTCATCAATTTAAAAAATATTCTGCCTTAGAAATAGACCTCTTTACAGGGAGACATCATCAAATAAGAGCTCAATTATCCTTTATTGGATGTCCAATAAAAGGAGATCTAAAATATGGGTTTGACCGCAGTAACCCAGATGGTGGCATACATCTACATGCGCGTAGCTTAAGTTTCACTCATCCGGTAACCAAAGAGAAAATGACCATAACTGCAAATCCACCAAGTGATGTATTATGGGATCAAATAAATGCATAAAAACAACAAAAGGCTTACTAGGTAAAGATCTACATAGCTAAGCCTTTTTCTTATCGCAATTAGTGCCTTACTCATTAAGGATTTACCATTGGAGTCTATTAACTATCTTTAGTTATCTTAGGATAGTCACTTCTACTGTATTGACTCCAAGAGCCTACATATAAAGCAGGTAAATCAAAGCCTGCATGTACTAGACTTAAAATAGTATGGCATGCTGTAACACCTGAACCGCAATGTACAGCTACATTTTGCATATCAAAATTTTCTAAAACTCTTGAGTAAGTATTATAAAGCTGCTCTTTGGACAGAAATCTTCCGTTAGGCTGCAAGTTTTTCTCAAAAGCAATATTTATTGCTCCTGGAATATGTCCGGCTAATAAATCAATAGGCTCGATAATTCCATCGTAACGTTGTTGTTCTCGTACATCTATCAAAAGATGAGTAGCCTTACTTTGATTCTCTACCACTTGATCCAAGTCAATAGTCGGCCAATTAAAAGCTATAGCTTTATACGGCTTAACTTTATTCACTTTGCCTTGTCCACTCTCCATAGGTACTCCTTGACTTAGAGCCTGTTGAAAACCGCCATCTAAAACAAAAGTTTGTGAATGCCCAATACTTTGAAGCATCCACCAAAGACGGCTGGCTTGATTAGCACCATTCTTATTATCATAAATAACTACCGTAGAGCTTTTACTGATTCCTAACTGGCCAAGAGAGTTACAGAACTCTTCAATAATTGGTAAGGGATGTCTTCCTCCACTAACTGGATCAATCCCAGGCTGAGATAAAAAAGATCCTGGCACAAAAACCGCAGATTCAATATGATGCTTTAAGAATAGTTCATAATCCTTCGAAGTACCACTAGCATCTAATATTATAAGATCTTCTGCAGGGGCTTGCAACAACTCTTTCAAAGTTTCTGGAGAAATAATAGTATTGTATCTCATGGCTAATTTTATTTTTGGTTGATTAATAAAATTTAATCTGCATTTTTGATCACTTAAAACCTGATTTAAAATTTAGATTTTAACTAAGTTAAATTTAGATTCTATTGTATTTTAGGAAGTTCCATTATTTGGCGTATCTTTTCTTTGGCTCGGATATACTGGGATGACTCACTTGCATCGAAAAGTTCGACACTAGCGCTAATCATTGATTCATCTAGGCTCACTTTTCTATCTACAATAGAGCTAGGTGCCCAGCTCAAATAAAAACTATCTCGAGGATTTAATGTGAAATCCATTTTTAAAATCCCTTGAGGTATATCTACAAAAAAAGGCAATACCCTATTTATACTACTATTGAAAGCCTCACTGGTATATAGAGTAAAACTATAAGGTGTAAAACACTGGGATGTTTCCATAAGGGATTCTTTCAAAGTATAGGTCTTTTTATCTACCGGATATCCTAGTATAGACACAGTATCTTTAGAGCTTTGGCAAAGATAATTATCAAGGTTAATAGTATTTTGTAAGGCGCAAATCACAGCAGTATCTAAGGAATAATAAAGATTTAGGTCGTTTTCTATCCCCAGTCTACCTTTAATGAAGACAAAACCTTTCTCTAGAATATCATTGTATTTATTCTCTACTTTAAAAGTAAAAGACTCCCCCTTATAAACAGCTTCATAACCAGCCATATACACTGTATTTTTCCCAAAAGGAAAATAACCTACCTCTTGCCAAAACCCAGGATTAGCAGCAATAAATTCTCTTATATAAACACTATCCTTACTCTGACCATAGGCATTATCTTTAACAAAAGTAGCATTGGAAATCATACTTTGTATAAAACCTTGGACTAAGGAATCACTCACACTGAGTTCATAGTAGATTACTCCTTGTTCAAAATCTTGAAGTTTTAAATCCTTTTTATCTTGAATCTTGTCATCAGTAATAAGTACACGGGAATTAGACTTGGCTTTATTACAGTTACTAAAAGACAAACTCAACAGGCATAAAACCACTAGAATATAAATTTTTCTCATCTGTTCAAAGATAATAAATAAAGATAATTAGCTTAAAAAAAGAGAAAAAGACTTTTTGCTTTTTTAAACTTTTCTATAAATATTACATAAATACCTATAATGCATCAATAAACAAATAAGTCTTTTACAAGGCTATGCCATACAAAGTAAAATTGTCGTATTTTGCTACAACTATAAATGATTCTATTTACTATGATACATAAAAAATATAAAGTCAGTGGCATGACCTGCAATGGATGTAGAACTAAAGTAGAAGATACCCTTAATAAAATCCAGGGAATAAAGGCAAGTGTTTCCTTAGAAGACAACCAAGCTGACCTGGATTTAAAGCAAGAAATCTCTACATTATCTTTACAAAAAGAGCTTCTTAAAAAAGGTCCATATATCTTACAACAAATTCAGGATAACCCTGATGGAACTACAACTTTATTGGATCCTGTAGATTTGGATGCTCTTGAGGCTTATCAAGTAGAGGTTCCTAGAGAATTACAAGATAAAGCAGGTAAATACTTTTGTCCAATGCTATGTGAGGCAGACAAAGTATACGACTCTAATGTGGGGTGCCCGGTTTGCGGAATGAATTTAGAACAAATTCCTGCCAAACCAATTACCAAAACAGTCTATTACTGTCCAATGCTGTGTCAAGGAGATAAGACCTTTGATAAACCGGGTAGTTGTCCAGTATGTGGGATGAATCTTGTAGCTAAAGATATTGAGATACAACCAAAGGATACCACTTATAGTGATATGCTAAAGAAGTTATGGATTGCAATAGCTTTTACCATACCAGTATTTATTCTAGCTATGGGCACTATGATTCCAGGTGACCCTATCTCAAAAATAATTCCCCCAGTCTACAATAACTATCTCCAGTTAATTCTAACTATACCTGTGGTGTATGTATGCTGGATGTTTTTTACAAGAGCATGGATCTCTTTTAAAACATGGAATCTTAATATGTTTAGCCTTATTGGCCTGGGTGCGGGAGCTGGCTTACTCTTTAGTCTAGTAGCACTATTTTTTCCTTCAATCTTCCCAGAGAGTTTGAGCTCAGAACATGGTATTCACGTATACTTTGAAAGTGTAGCCGTTATTCTTACTTTGGTTTTAGTTGGCCAGGTAATGGAAGCCAAGGCACACAGTAGAACCAGTACTGCTATTAAAGCACTTCTAGAACTTAGCCCCTCTACCGCAAGGCTATTAGTAGATCAAACTGAAAAGGAAATACCTATTGATCAAATCCACTTAGAAGACAAACTAGTAGTAAAGCCAGGAGATAAAATTCCAGTAGATGGTATTGTTATACAAGGAGAAAGCCATGTAAATGAATCTATGATTACTGGAGAACCAATTGCGGTGCACAAAAAAATAGGAGATACAGTAATTGGAGCAACTATTAATGAAAATGGAAGTTTTGTTATGCAAGCCAAAAAAGTGGGAGACCAAACCTTACTTGCCCAAATCATCCAAATGGTAAATAATGCCTCTAGAAGTAGAGCACCTATTCAAAAATTAGCAGATAGAGTTTCTAAATACTTTGTACCAGTTGTTATTGTAATATCGCTGGTAACATTTATACTTTGGTATTTTCTAGCTCCCCATTCTAATTTAGCCTATGCCTTTATTAATGCTTTAGCAGTTCTAATTATCGCATGTCCTTGTGCTTTAGGACTAGCCACTCCAATGTCTATTATGGTGGGTATTGGAAAAGGAGCCCAAAATGGAATCTTAATTAAAGATGCCCAAAGTTTAGAGGTAGCCAATAAAATCGATGTACTGATATGTGATAAAACAGGTACCCTTACCCAGGGTAAACCTTCCATCGAGCAAATTGTCACTTTGGAGGATTCCTATAATCAAGAAAAGCTAGTGTATTTATCGGCATCCTTAAACCAAAACAGTGAGCATCCTTTATCCAAAGCTTTTACCCAATATGCTAAAGAAAAAAATATAGCTCTTACTGCGGTAAAATTATTTAAAAACATACCAGGTCAAGGAATTCAAGGTTTAGTAGATAAACAAAGAGTTTCCTTAGGAAACCAAGCACTTATGGAAAGCCTGCAAGCTCCTATAGATCTAAGCCTACTAAAAGAAGTAGAAATAGAGCAATCAAAGGGCAAAACGGTATCTTTTCTTGCTTTAGAAAATAAAGTTATTGGATACGCAGTTTTATTTGATCAGATTAAACAAACCACAGCTCAGGCAATAAAAGACTTACAACAAAAAAATATAGAGGTAATTATGATTACCGGCGATAATCCACATACGGCTAAACATGTGGCACAGAGCCTTGGGATAAACAAGTACTTTGCCCAAGCAATGCCACAGGATAAGCTAAATCATATAACCCAACTACAAGCACAAGGTAAAATTGTAGCAATGGCTGGAGATGGAATAAATGACGCACCTGCTTTAGCAAAAGCAGACGTAGGTATTTCCATGGGCACAGGAACCGATGTAGCTATTGAGAGTGCAAAAATAACTTTGCTAAAAGGAGATTTGAGCGGCATACCTAAAGCTATTACTCTCTCTCATAAAGTAATGGTTAATATCAAACAAAACTTATTCTTTGCCTTCATATATAACACTCTAGGAATTCCCATTGCTGCCGGAGTACTTTATCCAGTCTTTGGAATTGTTTTATCTCCAATGCTAGCTGCTGCTGCTATGAGCTTTTCTTCGGTTTGTGTGATTGTTAACTCACTTCGTTTAAAAGATACAAAATTGTAATAACATGCTAAAAAGCATATAAAATAAAAGAAGGACCTTACTTGTTGTAAGGTCCTTCTCTTGTTTGTTGCGTTTAATAACAAAGTCCCCACTCTAATTATTAAACATAATTCTAAAACATTATCGCTTCTTATGAAAAAGCATATGCAATATAAGGAAATTTTAACATATCAGCAGCTACGTAGTAACTTTTACAGATAATTAATTTTAAACACTATTCATCTGAAAATATTATAAAAAAACTCATATATAATTTAATTATTCAGATATCCCCTACTTAATAACATTATTTAATAATAAGACAGCTAACTAAAACTATCCATTTAGAGTAATAATTTAGATTTTTACAACAAATTATCAGCATACCAAGGTGTACTACTAAACTATATAAATCTTAATTCTCTGGTTTTCTAGTTTTTGGCTTAATAAACAATGAACCAAGTAAACCGCCAGCTACCACAAGATTTATTATTATATAAGTTGTCTTACTTATATCAAAACTATAAAAAGGCTGCAATACCAAAATAAGTAGTAGATAAGTGCCTACCTCTACCAGCTTTCTATTCACATGAGAGTTATAGGCTAAAATACTAAAGGCTACTACTACTATAAAACTAACCAAACGATAAAAATCGGCTGGCATTTCAAAAGCAGTAAGTATAAGTAGAATAGCTACAAAAATTTTCATTCCTTTTTCCATAGTAACTTCTTTTATAGGTCCTTAATGATAAAGATAACCAAAAAAAACTCATACTTTTATCATATAGACTCAGCAGGAGAATTTTAACATCCAATACAATAACAAATAACAATATTTCAAGTAAAATTACCCTTAACTAATCTAGGGAGATTACAAGCCTTTAAATTTCGCAAAAAAGCTTTGCATTACTTTAAAAAAACACTGGTTTAATTGGTAGTACTTTACTATGCAGGGCTAGTAAAGACAAGCATCGAATTGAGTTAAACCATGAATAAATATATTACAACTAATTACTAATCTAAAAAGAATCCACATGAAAAAAACAGTCTTTCTCTTACTGCTTTCAATAGCTTTTTTTCAATTAAGTTTTACCCAAGAGACTAAGTACCAATTATCTACACATATCTTAGATATAACTGCAGGCTTACCAGCTCAAAATGTTACAATTACCTTAGCTAAAAAAGATAATAATGGGAATTGGGTAAAATTAGATGAAAAGAAAACCGATAAAAATGGTAGAGTTGGTGATTTTCTTAAACAAGATGGCTTTGATAATACCGGGATCTATAAATTAACCTTTCATACAAGTGAGTACTTTAATGAAAAGAATGATAAAACATTCTATCCTTATATAGAAGTAGTTTTCGAACTTAGCGATGATCAACATTATCATGTACCCATAACTCTATCTCCATATGGTTATTCTACCTATAGAGGAAGTTAATATTTTTATTAAAAGCAATCCAAATGGGTTGCTTTTTATCATTAATTCACAATCAAATCAACGAATTAACAGTAGGTAAACAGGGGAATCATTCTAAAATTCTGTCTTATAAAATTTCAAAATATATCTTTACATACGAGCTTCTAAGATCACTAAGACTTTGTTTTTTTACTAAATTTGAATCTATATACAATAAAACCCATTATTGTCCCTTATCTTTGTATTTGGTTATAATAGTAATACATTCCTTTAGAATATGAATAAACAACAAGAAGAGTTTGCCCAAATTAAGATTACTTACCACAGTGAAGTACTAGAGAGAGAGACAGAAGAAATTCTTTGGGCAATTCCAGTAGATACAGAAAAAGGATTATTTAAAATTGACAATATACCTTTCTATGGTCCAGAATTATCCTGTGAAGATATTGTACTTGCTAGTGTTAGCCAAGACAAGGCAGTATATAACTTTGAGCAAGTATACCAATACTCTGGTAATAGTACTATACAAGTAATTGTACAATCAGAGAAATACAATAAAGAGGATTTATATAATGAAATATTATATGCTCAAACAGAAATAGAACTAGTAGATGAATACTATTTTGTTATCAATGTACCTGAGGGTACCTGCTACAAAAATGTCTATGCAATTTTAGCAGCATTAGAAGACGAGAAAGTAATTACCTTTGCCGAAGTTTGTCTCTCACCTAAACATGCCAGTGACATTAGATAATAAAAGTCTACCTATTTCTAAACAAAGCTGACATTTTCCTATAGAGATAAAAACAAACGCTTGAAATGGATTTTTTCCTTCTCAAGCGTTTATTTTTTTACATTATTACAATACATCTAGAACTGGAAGTAAATAAATGGTTGTGGACCTGCTGTTGCGGTAGCATAAACTACCCAAAATACAAATCCTAACACCACACTCTTTACAAAAACAGGCGATGCATTAAACAACTCATGTATAGGATTAAACCAATTTACAGGTATGAAGTGCCAAATAAATCCAATAGCTATTAAAAGGAAAGAACTCTTATAAGACTCTATAATAATAAGCCATGTTTTATATGAAAATTCCATTTGAATAATATTTCGAATAATATCTAATGCAATATCAAAGGAATGCGATCGGAAAAATATCCAACAAAAAGTAACAAAGTGAAAAGTAAGTAGGATACTAAACAAACGCCAAAAGAAATTCGGACGAACACCTTTTGCCCTAGGAAACAACTCTATTACTAATTTATGTATAGCCAAAGCAACACCATGTAATGCTCCCCAAACAATAAAACGCAAGCTTGCCCCATGCCATAGACCTCCTAAAAGCATAGTGGTAAAAAGGTTAAAATTAGTAAAGGTACTCTTCTGTTTCTCGGTAGAAAGTAAGATAGTCAACCCAAAAACCAAGATACTAACACCTCCTATTATTAATGGCCAAGGGCTTACAGGAAAATGATAAATCCCCCATCCAAGAATTCCTACAAAAAATAAACTTGGAAATAAAAATCCTCCAAAACTACCACTTCTATTCCCCCCTACACTAAAGTATAAAAAATCCTTTAACCAAGTAGATAACGAAATATGCCAACGTCTCCAGAATTCGGTAATAGACATACTTTGATAAGGCACATCAAAGTTCATCGGAAGGCGGTAACCTAAAAGTAAACCTATACCAATGGCCATATCAGAATAACCGGAGAAATCACAGTAAATTTGTATAGAATATCCGTAGGTTGCCATTAAGTTCTCAAAGCCGGTATAGCTATTTGGAGCATCAAAAACTCTATCCACAAAGTTCACTGAAATATAATCTGAAATTACTGCCTTTTTAAGTACTCCTCCAATAATTAGAAGAAACCCTTCATTTACCTGTTGTCTACTAACGTTAAGTTTAGAGTAGATTTGAGGAAGAAATTCGTTAGCCCGAACAATAGGTCCGGCTACTAATTGAGGGAAAAAGGATATGAAAAATATATAATCTAAAAAGGTTTTAGTAGGTGTAATCTCCTTTCTATAAATTTCAATGATATAGCTAATAGATTGAAAAGTAAAAAAAGAAATTCCTACCGGAAGTATTATAGAATCTAGGTGAAAACTAGTGTTTGCAACCGCATTAACTCCATCTAGAAAAAAATTGGTATACTTAAAGTACCCCAATAAAGATAAGTTAACAATAATACTAAGAGTCAAAAGGCTTTTCCTTCTAACCTGATTCTGTGTATTATAAATAACGTTTGCCAAATAGTAGTCTAAAAGCGAAGAACCTATTAGTACTAAAAAATAGTATCCACTAGATTTATAATAGAAAAACAGTGAAAATATAACCACATATAAAAGACGCACATGAAAAGTCTTTCTAAGGGCAATATAAAACAAGTAAAATACCAAAAACATTCCAAGGAATAACCCGGAATTAAACAACAATGGTTCTTTGGCATCATACGTAAACCAATCGATTATTTGTTGTGTAGTAAAAGAAGGTATTTCTATATTAAATAGACTCATTGGTCATTGTACTTTTATGATTGTATAATTGATCATAACTCTTTAATAAAGCATCAAAGAAAAGATCGGCAGAAAACTCATATCCCTTGACTGTATAATGTACAAGGTCTTTAGCTAGGTATCCATCACTTTGCAAAGATTTTAACCCTAAAGTACCCCCCAAATTATAATACAAGTCCCAAAGTGCATAATCACTAGATATTCCATTAATAATCAACTCATTACTTAGAGTAGAGACTATAGTATTGGGGTTATACCTAGAAAAGTAACTTGGTGGTGGAGAAGTAAGTAAAATATTTGCTGTAGGGTTTTCTTGTTGGATATATTCAAGGAACTCATTTACAGAGGCACTAAATTGTTTTGGATCTATTTTATCAAAGGCCTCATTGGTACCCATAGAAACAATGATAAGATCAGGTTCTAATCCTTTTAATTGCTCAAAGAACAAAGGATATTTGTTAAAATCAGAATATTTAGCCCCATTGACACCAATACTATGATAAACCACTCCTGGAGTAGAGTTTTCTAAAACAAGACCATTTAAATCATATAAAGACTCTCTCCCGTTAGGATAAACATAAACTCTATCTAAAGGTGTGTCAAAAACAAAATCATAATACGACTCTCTCTCTTGTCCTTGTAAATTGGTAAAATTGGATAAATCAATTTTTACTGGCTCCATCTCTTTAGAGGGTATCCAAAGAGTTTTTCCTGCCACGATATTATCTGTTTTTAAATTATTTGTCTTTTTTAGCTGAGCTACAGTGATTTTATACCTGCGTGCTATAGTTGAAAGAGATTCTCCACTCTTAATAGTATGCTTTATTTTTTTTGGAGTACTACTAACTATATTTATTGGTACACTTGTGGTAGCAACATTAAATACTTGGTGGTTGGAAGGTGTAAAAATCTTCAAACGAGAAAAGTGAAGCGAAGGATCATTAACCTTTAACTCCATAACTGCATCTGCTGCACTTGTAGATAAAGCTATTCCACTTAAGCCTACATTAGCTCCATTAACAGGAAAAACATTACGATAACTCTGCCAAGGTGCATTGGAGACATACTTTACTGAACCATTACCATTGGTGCGTGCCAATTGATAAGGAAAAGCAAACCCTAACCCCCCATTGCCAAAGCGCTCTTGTAATAAGCTTCGCATACGTCCGGTGAAAAAGTCTGCCTGAATATGGGAATCTCCGATATGAACAATGTTTATTTTACCTTGTTTTAGAGAATCTAAACTATGTAATTTACTAAAAAACTGCATTAGGTTCTGATCATTATAAATCACACCTGGCTCTTCTTTGAAATTAGCCTCTGCATTATCAAAAATGATTTCACTCTGATAAGAAGCGCTACTTTGTGCTAGTAATAAGTGGTAAAACCCTAAAAATAAAATCAGGAAGAGATTTTTAATGTATAACATAATTACTGCTTTTAGATGAAACATCCGCTTGATTTATGGTAGTACTCCCAGTGGAATCTACTTTTGAATTTTCTTGTTGTATTGTTTTATTTCTAGAGGCCTCTTTAAGAGAAGCTTCTCGTTTTTTTCTATAGAGCAAATACCCCTCTTGAATTTGTTTATACAGTAAATTAGCAACCTGTTGAGCTCCTCTATAGTTAAAATGGGTATAATCTTTATTTGCTCGAGTAGGAAGTTCTTCTACCCACTGAATCATAGAGCCTTGTCCTCCCATTGCTTTATAAAGGTTAAAGAAAGCAACCTGATTGTCCTTAGCATATCTCATTTGAGCATTAACTAAAGGCACAACGGCCGAATCGCTCTGCATTGTAGTATCGTATTTAGTAGACTTATCTGCTGTTGAAATTACCAAAATATCTGCATCTGGAAATATGCTTTGTAAATGTTTTACAACCCTACTCATTTGCCTAGTATACCAAGAGTAATTATAAGACCCATAATTAAGGACATTTGTTCCAAAATGTAATATAATTAAGTCATACCCTAAATACTTATCAAAACTATGCATCATACTAGCAGAGAACAAAGATATAGGCAGACCTGAATTTCCCCTAGAAGAGAAATTATCTACCAGTACACCTTGTTTATTACCTACATCTATACCATAAAAACCAATAGAGTCTGCTTTAACAAAATTGACCTGTATATTTTTTAACCGCCCTTTAGCCAACTCCAATCGGTTCAATAACGCATTAGGTGTTAATTTTTTGACAATGGTATCTTTACCTAAAATAATTTCAACCTGTGCATTCTTATTATTACTCTTTCCATAATACAAAGTAGGATTATGTAAAAACTCCATATGCTTAATTTGTCCTGCTGCTATAGAAACCCACGTAGGGTTAATACTATCATTGGCAAAAAATACCTGACCAGACACTCCAAATGGAGCTAATGGATTACGATTATTCACATAAGACTGCACTTGCCAATTATTGGAGTATCGATGAGTAATGGATGCCCTAGAACGACTAGATTCAACTGTAATAGGAACAAAGCCCACCCCTGAACCTTGAAAGTGTTCTTGGAAACTACGACGCAAATCTTGCACAATCATATCTCCATCAGTCATAGAATCTCCATAATAGGCTATTCTAACTTGATTGCTAGAATCTTTCTGGGTTTGATAAAGCTTTGCAAAGAAATCCTCTAAATTATCCATGCCTTGGGTAAAGCCAAAGGAATTATTATCAAAGTCCTCTAGAGATAGATAACCTTGTTTGTTTACTAAACTATCCTTGTCCAAAGTAGCTTGAGGACTCTGGGTAGAACTAACAATGGCTTGTTGTTCTGTCTGCTCACTAGAAGAAGAATCCCTATGAACTAAGCTATCGTTTTTAAACTCCTGTACCGCTTGTAAAAGCAAAGAGTCGATCACAACATTCTTGTTGACAATGGGTTCTGAAGAAAATATCTTATTAGGTAGCTCTGCTTTAAAGAACAAAAAAAAGCCACTTGCCATAAAAACTATGACAAGCGACTGAAATATGTAGGAATTATCTTTTTTCACTAAAGTAAAATATTACATACGCTCAGGTACAGCAATACCTAAAAGAGCAAAAGCGTCCTTAATAACCTGTGCTACTTTACTAGATAATTGTACTCTGAAAATTTTTAAATCTAGGTCTTGTTCTCCTAAAATAGACACCGTTTGGTAGAAAGAGTTGTATTCTCTAACTAATTCATAAATATAGTTAGCTATTAAAGCAGGACTATAACTACGAGCAGCATCTTGAATTACTATAGGAAATTCCCCTAGTAATTTTAATACTTCTTTTTCTTTAGGATCTAAATCAATACCGGTAATATCCTTAGAAAAATCGAAATCTGACTTTCTTATAATTGATTGTATACGTGCATAGGCATATTGTATAAATGGTCCTGTATTTCCAGCAAAATCAACTGATTCTTCAGGATTAAATAAAATACGCTTTCTAGGATCAACCTTTAAAATATAATACTTTAAAGCTCCAAGGCCTATGATGTTATATAATTGTTGTTTCTCTTGGTCAGAATAACCTTCCAATTTACCCAAATCCTCAGAAATAGTTTGAGCAGTTTGAGTCATCTCTAACATTAAATCATCGGCATCTACCACTGTTCCTTCTCTGGATTTCATTTTACCTGAAGGTAAATCCACCATACCATAAGAAAGATGATATAGACTCTCTGCCCATTGGTAACCTAATTTTTTCAAGATTAAGAAAAGAACCTTAAAGTGGTAATCTTGTTCATTACCCACTGTGTATACCATTCCTGAAGTATCTTCAAAGTCCTTTACACGCTGAATAGCAGTACCTAGATCTTGCGTCATATAAACAGAGGTACCATCTCCTCGTAATACTAACTTTTCATCTAGACCTTCTTGCGATAAATCGATCCATACTGAATTGTCTTCTTTCTTAAAGAACACTCCATTTGCTAATCCTTGTTCAACAATATCTTTTCCTAACAAGTAAGTATTGCTTTCATAGTAATTCTTATCAAAGTTCACACCTAAGTTATCATAACTAACTGCAAATCCATCATACACCCACTGGTTCATTGTTTTCCAAAGATCAATAACCTCTGGATCATTTGCCTCCCAGTCTAAAAGCATTTGTTTAGCTTCTAAAATAATTGGAGCTTGTTGTTTAGCTTGTTCTTCACTTAATCCCTCTTGCTCCATTAAAGCAGAAATCTGCTTCTTATATTCTTGATCAAACTTAACGTAATAGTTACCTACTAATTTATCACCTTTAAGGCCAGTAGACTCGGGTGTTTCTCCATTGCCAAATTTTTGCCACGCTAACATACTCTTACAAATATGAATACCGCGGTCATTGATAATTTGAGTTTTATAAACTTTGTTTCCCGCAGCTTTTAAAATTTCTGCAACAGAATATCCTAATAGGTTATTTCTAACGTGTCCTAAGTGTAGAGGTTTATTTGTATTAGGAGAAGAATACTCCACTAATACAGCTGTAGAATCTTGATTTAACTCTACAAATCCAAAATGTTCTGTTGATTTAATACCATTAAAGAATTCTATGTAATAAGAATCTGAAACCACTAAGTTCAAGAATCCCTTTACCACATTAAACCGCTCAATAACAGAAGTATTTTCCACCAAATACTCACCGATTTTAGTACCGATCTCTACTGGGTTCCCTTTTACTTGTTTTAAAAAAGGGAAAATAACTACTGTAATATCTCCTTCAAACTCTTTTCTTGTCCCTTGGTATTCAACCTTCTCAACGGTAACTCCGTATATTGTTTGAACTGCCTTTTCAATCTGTGGAGTTAAAATATGATTTAATGTCATTTTACTTAATTTTAATAAGTAACAAAGATAAATGATATTTCGTCATTTCAAGAACTCTAAAGCAGTATTTTAGTGATTTATCAAAACAATTAAGCCCAATAATACATAGTTAACTTCAATATGGGTGAAATTAGTAGGTAAAGACTTTTGTAATCTATTTTTTATCTAAGAAATACAAACAAAAAGCAACTAAACAAAAAAATATAACGAAGAATTGTTAACTAATCCATACCATAAATCGTACTACAAACAATAGACTCATTAAGCTTTTACAAACAAGCTATAGACACAAAGAAAGAATTGTTTCTAATATAGCTGCTGGCTCTTATAAATTGAAAGAGAAAAACTCTAAAATAGAAGTAGTTTTTTACAGGCTAAGCGAAAATAGATAATATAACGGAATTTTATCTGGGATAACTACTGGAGAAAAAGCGAAAAAAAATCACTTAAAAATCCTCTAGGCACCTCCCTTGTTAGAAAGATTAGTAAAAATCTCGAGTAAAAAAGTGAGTTTAAACTAATAAATCAGCAAAGCTAATACTTTATCTAAGCTCCTCTTAAATAAAATAGCTCAACCTCATCCTGTCTTTAAATTAATTGGCATCCACAAGAAAGGATAACAAAAAAAGACAAAAAAAAAGCCTTCTATCCAATGATAAAAGGCTTAATTGTGGGCGATGAGGGATTCGAACCCCCGACCCCCTCGGTGTAAACGAGGTGCTCTGAACCAACTGAGCTAATCGCCCAAAAATGTTTTAATAAACAAGTTTGGATAAACTTAAAAAATACTTGTGGGCGATGAGGGATTCGAACCCCCGACCCCCTCGGTGTAAACGAGGTGCTCTGAACCAACTGAGCTAATCGC
>CANROJ010000040.1 GCA_947632215.1 uncultured Flavobacterium sp.
ACTCTTGAGAGTACCCCGCTTAAAGCATATAAGAACATAACCCCAAATTGGCAAGACGAAACGACCTTGGAAACCTATATGAACGAGAATCATATTCAGGGTGTTATCGTAATAAAAGACAATCAAATTCGCCTAGAACAATATGCCCAAGAAAGTAATCAACAGACGCTTTGGACTTCTTTTTCTGTGGCTAAATCTATTTCTTCGATGCTCGTGGGAGTCGCTTTGGAAGATGGCTTTATAGAGAGTTTAGAGGATCCCTTAAGCAAGTATATCCATGAGTTTAATGGATATGATTATGGACAAGTAACCGTTGGTCAATTATTAACTATGACTTCAGGGATTAATTGGAATGAAGATTATGAAGATCCCAACTCGGATGTTGGACAAATGTATAAAGCGGAGTGTCAAGGTAGCGAGTCACATATTTTGACTTATATGAAGCCTTTAAAATTTGCTCACAAACCCGGGGAGCATTGGAACTACAGTACAGGCGAGACTGATTTGGTGGGAATTTTGGTCCAAAGAGCTACAGGATTAAGCTTATCGCAATATCTTTCTGAAAAGATTTGGAAGCCATATGCAATGGAGCATACTGCCTATTGGTTAACCGATGAGTGTAGTAATTATAATTTAGGAGGTAGCGGGCTTTCAGCGAGTTTAAGAGATTTTGCACGATTGGGAAAACTAATGTTAGACCAAGGTAAAATAGCAGATAAAAATATACTTTCACAGCAGTGGCTCAAAGGTGCTACATCGCTACTTTATCCAACAAATGACCAAGGCGATGGTTATGGTTATCTGTGGTGGGTTTCAAAGGATGGAAGCTATAGCGCTTTGGGTATTTTTGGTCAGATGATTTATATCAATCCGCACAAAAACTTAGTCATTGCTCAAATGGCAGCCTGGCCAAAAGCTGGTTCTAAAAAGCTCACTCAAGACAGACGAGCTTTTATCGAAGCTGTTGAGCGCGCAGTGGATTAAAAACAAAGTATCCAAAAAAAGTAACACTAGTTAAAACCTCGTGCCTTATTTTTTTAACCCATCGAAACACCCTTTTATCATCTCTTAGTTTGTCACAGATAAAAGGGCTATTATGAGAGAAACAGAAAACAGAAAATAAAGACAGTCAACAAATAAGATACTCCACTATACTGCCTCTAAAACCTTTTTTTATAAGTACGGCTTATATAGGCTATAAAACAAATAACGCTTGCAAAAGAATATTAAAATTCCTTTACAAGCGTTATTACTATTTTTTTTAAAAAGCTTCAGACTTTATCCTTAGATCATTCTACAGAACAATCTAAGAGTCCTTAGTTTTTTATCGACTATAAAGTCTTATTTTACGTCAAAGCGGTCTGCATTCATGATTTTATTCCAAGCTTTGATAAAGTCTTGAGTAAACTTATCTTTTGCATCAGCTGAAGCATAAACCTCAGCTACAGCTCTTAACTCAGAATTAGAACCTAAAACTAAATCGTTTCTAGTACCAGTCCATTTAACTTCTCCAGTCTTTCTATCTGTTCCAATATAAATTTCTTTACTCTGGTCTTTAGCTTTCCATTGGGTATCCATTGAAAGTAAGTTAGTGAAGAAATCATTATTTAACTCTCCTGGAGTATTAGTGAACTCTCCATGTTTAGAACCGTCATAGTTAATATTAATTGAGCGTAATCCACCAAGTAAAACTGTTAACTCAGGAGCAGTTAAGTTTAGTAAATTTGCTTTATCAATAAGTAACTCTTCAGTAGAAACTGCAGAATTATTGTATTTTCTGTAATTTCTAAATCCATCAGCTATTGGCTCTAACCACTTGATTGATTCTATTTCTGTTTGTTCTTGTGTTGCATCAGTTCTTCCAGGAGTGAAAGGTACATCAACTTTATTTCCTGCTTTAAGAGCTGCTTGTTCAATTCCAACATTTCCAGCTAAAACAATCAAATCAGCTAATGATACGTACTTACCAGAAGCATTAAATTGGCTTTGCACTTGTTTTAAAGCACCTAAAACTTTATCTAATTGTTTAGGGTTGTTTACCTTCCAGTTTTTCATCGGCTCTAAAGCGATACGAGCACCATTTGCTCCTCCACGTTTATCTGATACACGGAAAGTTGAAGCAGAAGCCCACGCTGTTGAAACAAGTTCTGAATTAGTAAGATTTAAAGCTAAGATATCTTGCTTTAATTTTTGAACATCTTCCAAAGAAATTACTGGCTCTTTAGCAGCCGGTACAGGATCTTGCCACACAAATACTTCCTTAGGAACATCATTTCCTAAATATCTTGAAATCGGTCCCATATCACGGTGAGTTAACTTAAACCATGCTTTTGCAAAAACGTCTGCAAACTCATCTGGATTATCTAAAAAGCGTCTTCCAATTTTAGCATACTCAGGATCCATCTTTAAAGCGATATCTGTGGTAAGCATTGTAGGTTTTATAAACTTATTTGGCTCGTGAGCGTGAGGAATAATTTCCCCAACATTTTTAGCTACCCATTGAAAAGCACCAGCTGGAGACTTGGTTAATTCCCAATCAAATCCATATAAATAAGACAAAAATAAGTTAGACCACTCTGTTGGTTTAGAAGTCCAAGTTACTTCAATTCCCGAGGTAATTGTATCACTTCCTTTTCCAGACTTATAAGAGTTTGCCCATCCTAATCCTTGCATTTCTATACCTGCAGCTTCTGGCTCTTTACCAACGTGATCCGCCGATGCAGCTCCGTGTGTTTTTCCAAATGTGTGTCCACCTGCAATTAATGCAACAGTTTCCTCATCATTCATTGCCATTCTAGCAAAAGTATCTCTAATATCTCTAGCAGAAGCTAAAGGATCAGGATTTCCATCTGGTCCTTCTGGGTTAACGTAAATTAATCCCATTTGAACAGCAGCTAAAGGATTCTCTAAATCGCGATCTCCAGAGTATCTACTATTTGCTCCTCCACTTGGTTCTAACCAAATTTTCTCAGATCCCCAATACACGTCCATATTTGGTTCCCAAACATCTTCACGTCCACCGGCAAAACCTAAAGTTTTACATCCCATAGACTCTAAAGCCACATTACCAGTTAAGATAATTAAATCCGCCCAAGAAATCTTTTGTCCGTATTTCTGTTTCACTGGCCAAATTAATCTTCTAGCCTTGTCTAAAGAAACGTTATCCGGCCAAGAATTCAATGGAGCAAATCTTTGCTGTCCTTGACCAGCACCCCCACGTCCATCTTGTACACGGTATGTACCTGCACTGTGCCAAGCCATGCGTATAAAGAATGGTCCATAATGACCAAAATCTGCTGGCCACCACTCTTGAGAGTCAGTCATCAAAGCTTTTAAGTCAGCCTTAACTGCTTCTAAGTCTAAAGACTCAAATTCTTTTGCATAATTGAAATCTTCTCCCAAAGGATTAGATTTTTCAGAGTGTTGTTTTAAAACATCAAGTTTTAACTGATTTGGCCACCAGAACTGGTTTTGGGTTCCTTGTCCGGCACCGTTATTTAGTTTTTCCTTTTCCCCATTGTGAAAAGGGCATTTACTGATATCATTTTCATTATTTCCCATAAAATGTATTTTACTATTAAAAGGTGTATGTATCTATTTCACTTATAAAGCTAAGTATTTTATTTCACTTATAAAAATAAGTATTTAACTTTAAAAATGAATTAGCAGTAAGGTAAAGATCAACTAAAAACACTACCGTTTTCTAATTGTTTTATTTGTAAATAATTATTAGTCCAAAACAGCATTATTACCCAATTCACCAGGGGCTTTTTAAGTTAAATATCTATAGGGATTAAATTAAGCATCTTTAAGAGGTACAAATTATCTTTATTAAAAATAATAATCCTTGCATCTATATCCCTTTTTTTAATTATCCCTGTACTTTTTAGAGTTCCTCGGGGTAGAGGCTAAGTTAAGACGAAAGTTTAGGTTTAAAGTTTTAGACATATTCTAATAATGTAACCTTGTTTTATAAAACGCCATATAAACTACAGATTAAAAGTGGATTACCACTGAGTCAATTAACATAATTTTCTTAATAATGGATTAATACTTTATTAAATACCTCTTAACTCCTATGGCTACTTTATGAGATAATATTGCTTAAACCAAAGCTCAAAAACTAAGTTTAAGAAATTATGCTCAAAAAATCTATTTTATTATGCCTGCCGCTAACCATGACATTTCCATTAAATGCAATGGTTAACCAGACTCCTATTATCAAGTCCGTTATTCAAGACTATTACCAAGTGGTAGTCACCGATCAATACAACGAGCCTATTGTAGGTGCTTTTGTTGATGTACAAGACTATTCCCAAGTATTTTTCACTAATGAACAAGGTTTGGTAGACTTACCTAAAACCTTAGAAGGTAAAAACTTCTATGTTTCTTTAGATGGCTATATTACAATGAGTGGTATTGTGGGCTTGGACACCAATTTAATTCTACCACAGGATAACATCAACCAATTAGACGAAATTGTGGTGGTTGGATACGGGGACAGTAAAAGAAAAAATTTAACCTCATCAATTGCTAAGGTAAAGACCCAAGAGATCTCCCCTCGTAATGTTTCCTCAGCAAATCAATTATTACAAGGACAAGTAGCCGGTGTTAACCTAACAAGCTCAAATGGAACTCCAGGAAGTCGGTCTAGAGTAAGTATCAGAGGTGTATCCTCTATTAACGGTGATAACGAACCCTTATATGTAATTGATGGTATTCCGATTTCAAAATCCAATGCCAGCTATAATTACTCGGGAGAGTTTGTTCAAGATCCCCTATCGCTGATCAATCCACAGGACATAGAATCTATGGATGTTTTAAAAGATGCAGCTGCAACGGCCATTTACGGATCAAGAGGTGCCAATGGAGTGATTATAATAAACACTAAACAAGGAAAAGACGGTAAGTTAAAGTTTTCATTTTCTCAACTAAGCGGCTTAAGCACAATGCCAAAGAAATTGAATTTATTATCCAGTGATCAGTACATTACTTTACAAAACGAGGCGGTTAATAATTACAACCAGGACCGCGGGTACACCATAGGTAAGCCAGGATATATAGACATTAACAATGTCTTGGGTAAGGTTCCAGATAACTATACAGATATAGGGTGGCAGGATTTAATTGTTAGAAATACAGCCACAACCACTCAAACCAATTTCTCTTTAAGTGGTGGTAACCAAAAGGTTAAAACATACAACTCCATTGGTTACTCCTACCAAGAAGGCTTAATCAATAAAAGTTCTTTAAAACGCTATTCTATCCGTTCAAATGTGAACTATAAACCTAATGATAATTTTGATTTTGGTTTTAATCTAGCCGGTAATTTCACCCAGAGTTCTTCCATACCCAATGGAGACCAAGGAACGGCATTATTCCAGCGTTCTTTAGAACAAAGACCTTATGACTCTCCTTATCTGGCCAATGGAGACTATGCTGTGGGTGGAAAGGATATCCTAAGACATAATGCCTTGATTATCCTAGATAAAGACCACACTAGTGATAAGAACTATCAATCGCTTATTAATCTATATGGAGCTTATCATTTCTTAGATGGTTTTACTTTTAAAACCAGTTATAATTCAGAACTACGAATAGGCCATGGTGCTCGTCGACAAGAAATCGGACATCCCTATAACGGAGGATTAGGCTGGATTAACGACACTAGAAACAATAGATATAGTCAAGCTTTTGACAATGTTCTATCTTACCAAAAGACCCTTTTTCACACCTTTGATATTAATGCCATGATTGGGCATTCATATTTCTCGGATAAATACAACTTTAGTACCGTAACGGGAAGGGAATTTCCTTCCAATGATTTTAAGCATATAAATGCTGCAACAATTGTCACCGGGTCCAGCTCAATGAGTGAATATGCCATTGAATCTTACTTTGGACGTCTAAACTTAGGCTTAGACAACAAATATTTACTATCCTTTACCCTTCGTAGAGATGGCTCTTCAAAATTCAACAAAGACTATCGCTATGATTATTTCCCATCGATATCTGCTGGTTGGATATTCTCCAATGAAAACTTTATGAGCAGCCTTGGCTTTATTGATTTTGCTAAACTAAGAGCGAGCTGGGGAAAAACAGGTAACCAAGATGGAATTGGCAACTATGCTTACTTTGCATTAGCACAAGGAGGCTACAATTACGATGCAACTACAGGATTGAGCATTACCTCGATTGGCAACTCGAATTTAAGATGGGAGGTTAATACCCAGAGTGACATTGGTATTGATTTGAGCTTTTTAAGTAATCGAATAAATTTCACTTATGATTTTTTTGTCAAAGAATCCACCAACCTACTATATAACGTACCTATTTTACAAACCAGTGGATTTTCTAGTATGACCAGAAACATTGGAAAACTACAAAATATCGGTCATGAATTCACTGTTTCTTCCATCAATGTATCCAACCAAGACTTTACCTGGACAACAAACTTAAATCTGTCGTTAATTAAAAACGAAGTAAAAAACCTCTTAGGCGATGGGGTGGTTACTATAGGAAATTGGAACGCTATTATTGAAGGGCAACCCTTAGGTGTTTTCTATGGATACCAACACCAAGGAATTTATCAAACACCAGAGCAAATCCCAACTAGTTTATACAACCAAGGGGTAAGACCTGGGGATATTATCTATGCCGATCTTAATAAAGATGGCCAGATTAACTCCGCCGATAGAACAGTAATTGGAAATTCAACACCAGATTTCTTTGGAGGTTTTACCAATACATTCAAATATAAAAACTTCGATATGTCGCTTTTTGCCACCTTCTCTGTCGGCAATGATATTGTTGCCAATTGGCGTACTGGTTTAGATCACCTTGGTGGTACAGATTACAACAACATCTCCTCTTCTTATCACGATCGCTGGAGTGGGCCTGGAACTTCAAATTGGGTTCCAAGGGCTTCAAAGGATAGTTGGAACATGAAAAACAGTTCTTATTATGTAGAGGATGGCTCTTACTTGAGACTAAAAAATTTAACCATAGGATATACTTTACCTCAAAACCTACTTCAAAAGCTTGGATTTGACAACGTGAGAGTATATGCCACAATTAACAACCTTTTTACCATAACAAATTATTCTGGTTATGACCCTGAGGCAGCTAGTGGAACAAATGCTACAAGTTTTGGAATAGATAATTTAGTTACACCTCAACCTAGATCTTTTTTACTAGGTATTAATATCAATTAATCTTTTAAATATGAAACTATTGAATTCTACAATTAAAAATATCTTCTTAGTCTTGGGGCTATTAATTGGATTGCAATCCTGTCAAGACGATCTAGATATTTACTCAGAAAACGCAATTTCTCCCGAGCAAATAACATCGGATAACATACAGTTCTTTCTAAATGGTTTATATAGAACCTCTACCCCTATTAGAGATGATTACTTCTACAATGACATCAGAGGTGGTAATTACACCTGGACTGCGCTCTCGGGTAACAATAGTAAGTTTGGAGTCTTAATCACAGGAAATGGCCTAGATGATAGAAATGCATTCTCTAGCAGCTACTGGCAACATAGTTATAAGAACATCTATAATGCCAATAATATTATTGAAGCTGCACAAAACCTAGAGAACAAAACAATAATAGCCCAGGCCAAATACATCAGGGCTTATATGTATTACAACTTAGTAACCTTATTTGGTGGTGTCCCACTAATTACAACAAATACCACCGATGATATACCAAGGGCTACAGACAATGAAATCTGGGATTTAATTAATGCCGATTTAGATTACAGTATACAAAATGCACAACCACTTAGTCAAACATCTAATAATAGGGTTTCTCAAACGGCAGCAAAAGCTCTAAAGGCAAGAGTATTATTGGCGTTAAACCAAAAACAACAGGCTGCTAATATAGCTATTGAAGTGATCAATGAAAGTGGTTTACAACTGGATTCGGATTATCAGAGAATATTTCAATCCACTAACTCATCTACAGAAATTATATTTGCTTTTGCAAATCTAAACACAGAATCTAACCGACGTCTTTCTCAATTATTTTGGCCATACGGTACACAATGGGCAGGATCCTATTTTGTTCAACCCTCTGAATATGCAGTCAACGAATTATACCAACAAGATGACCCAAGAAAACAAGTCAATATTAAAGACATCACAAACTCCGATGGAACCTTCAATACTATTGTCAGCAAATACACCGATGTACAGCCTATAATTGTCTCCCGATTATCGGAAATGTACTTTATTGCAGCAGAAGGTCTTGGAGCCAATAGTGGTTTATCTTATCTAAATCAAATTCGAAGCATCAGAAACTTGCCTTCTTACTCCTTAAGTGAAATTAGCTCTGAAGCCCAATTCTTAGACACAGTCTTGCTAGAGAGAAGAAGAGAATTATACAGTGAAGGGTTCTTATTTTATGATTTAGTAAGAACTAATAAAGCTATTGAACTACCAAATATCAATGAACTTGAGCACTACGTACTTCCCTTACCTGGTAGCCAAATAATATTATCTGATAATGTATTAACTCAAAACCCTGGATACTAATGAAACCAACGTTATTTTTTAAAAAACACAATCTATTTTTTTGCCTAGTATTAATGCTTTGTTGTATAACAAAAATCAGTGCTAACCACACAGATCCACAGGACATACTTTTAGAAAAACAAGGATGGAAAATAACACCTTTAGATAAAGGTGTAGTCCACTATGAATTGCCAATGCAATATTTAAAAGATTTTGACTCCTATCAAAATGTAAATGTTCTGGCGATAGACCCCAAAATTGCAGACTATGACATTGATTTTTTTGATATAACTCCAAGAGATAGTATTTCTTCGGCAGCCAATCAAATAGACAATGCTATTTTTGCCATCAATGGTACTTATTATGAGAAAAACGCTAACAATGGAAACTCTACCTCCTACTTTAAATCAAACAATGTTTTGATAGATTCGGTTCAAGTTCCAAGTGGAAGTTTATTTGCATGGAAACACGAAGGTGCTTTCTATAAAAAAGCAGACACCTATGGTATTGTTAGAGGAAACAATAAAGTCTATAATGAGCTACAGGCTCAAGACATAATGTCTGGATCCCCATTACTGATAGAAAACTACCACAGCTCTGGAGAACATTTCGTTAGGGACTACGTGGCTGACTTAAATTCTTTGAATTATGAAAACCCAGACAGACATCAAGGAGTTAGACACCCAAGAACTGCTATAGCGATACTGGAAAATGGCACTATTTTATTTATAGCAGTAGATGGTAGAAACCAAAAAGCTCAAGGTATGAGTGCAAGAGAACTTACGCTTTTCTTAAAAAAATACTTTAACCCAAAAGATGCTTTAAATATTGATGGTGGTGGCTCGACGACATTTTGGCTAAAAAACCAAGACAGATCCCACACTGGGGTAATAAACTATCCTACCGACAATAAGAAAACAGATCACTATGGACAACGTGCCGTTAGAAATGGTTTTGTTATTTTAAAAAAATAAATAGAAAATATTTTTTTTTATAGTTAGTCAAAAGTGCTTGGAATAATACCTAAGTGCTTTTGATTTTTTTGTTATATATCTTCTGCTCTATTCACGCACTTGACCCTAAACATAGATAAAGCAAAAAACACCTAATGCTTAAGGGTTCTTTAAAACAAGCCAAAGCCGCAATTAATAACTTAAAGACATAAGATACAAAAGACTCTCTTAACACAAGTAAGATTTATTTTACACCAGTAACAAAACCTATTTTACTTTAACTATCTTTACATTAAAGTCAAACAACTAGTTGTTAATAGATATATTAAATGAGAAAATCCCTTATAAACTCAGCAAAAAAACTTTTAAAGAAGTATAAATCTTCTAACCAAGAAGTCTTAGTTGCTAAACCAATTGGAAAAATAGAAGTACTAAAAAATAAGATCTTTGGACAAAAAGAAGTCGAAATCATAGATATCGAGGCCGTTGAAGTGGTGTCTGCTCAAATGCAAACACAAATAGATACTTTACTACTAGAGAATCCCTCAGAACAACATTACACGGATACTCACAACATAGAAGCTACTGAAACACAAAACAATACAACAATTTCAGAGCATATAGAGGATACGGCCAAAGACCTCATTTTTTCCACTAACCAAAGCCCTACAACCACTTGGGACAATACAATAGATAAAGCAAAGACAATCAAGCAAATAACTTTGGATCTATCCAGTGTAACTAAGAATACTTTAGTTCGCTTGTCAAAACAAGCAAACCAAAAATACAATGAAATACAAACTACAGCTAAGTTTGATTCTCTACTGAGCACTATTGACTTAGTTACTTTAATTAGCGTATTACAAGCCTTCAAGCAAAAGCAAGTAAAAACAAGTAAACAGTATATAGCCCTAGGCTCTATTTTATCCTTGTTAACTATCTTACAGCAAATTAAAAAACAATCCCCTGAGCGCATAGGTGACCCTAAAGCTAGTGAGGAGTTAAACCAAAGAATGCAGGATTTATTAAACTCTACTAACTTCAAAGAAGTGGTACAAACAGCAGAGCCTATACTTCTTCAAATACCTAAAGGAAACTATATTTTAATTGTATTGAAGCTATTTGTGTAACAATAAAACTACATAGTAAGACCTTATGGTTGTGATCTTAACTTCGAGATAAATACAACCCTAGAGTAGTAAAAGAGAAAATTCCGCTACTTTGATTAATCTCAAAGTAGCGGAATTTTTATATGTCTTGCTTTATAAACTCCGACTCATTAACTAAACTAGAGTTTTCTTTTAAATAAAGGTACTTATCTTTTTTTCCATCTTTTATGGGTCCATAACCAAATATGAGGAAGATTTTGAATACTTTGTTCCAACTTAGCAAAGAAAGAAGTAGATATAAATCCTTGGTCCGTTTGTTTTGCAGACTCACAAATACTCTCTACTCTTAACTGCCAACTGTGGTTATCCTTAGGAGAAAGCTCTCCATAAACCACATGAGCATCTAAGAGCTTAGCGATGTGCTCTGCCCCCATTAAAACACGAGTAGGTTGACTTAAAAAGTCTACTACTAAACCTTTACTTCCCCCTGGAAACTGATCAGCTATAAAGAAAGTAATCGCAGGGCTATTTTTCTGTTTTACTAAAGTACGCAAAGCATTTTGTGATGGGATAAGTTCTACGCCATGTTTTTGTCTAATAGACAACATTAAACGATTCCAAAACTTATTCTTGATTGGTTTGTAAAGCGCTTGTACTTTCATGTCCACACTTAAGGGTAACTGAGATAACACCTCCCAATTTCCATAATGACCCAACACTAAAATAACATGCTTATTCTCTTTCTTAATGTCTTTTAATAATTTTAAAGAATCTTTCTCTATATGCAAAGTGGGTCTTAAAACACATAAGCCCTCTAAAAGCATACGACTTAAATGTTTATAAAACGATTTATGATATTTAGAGATTTCCTCATAGGAAGCCAAAGGAAATGACTTAGTCATATTTTGAAGGGAAACACTGTAACGATAACGCATTATATAGGATAACACAAATCCGAAACTAGAATATAAAACTTGCATTTTTCAGAAAATATTAAATGGTGAAAAGAATTAGATTTTCTAATCTTTTACTAGTAGTCTTCTTAACAAGAACTACTCTTTAACTAATAAATGCAATAGACTCGGAATTGTCATTTGTATACAGCTAAACTTTCATTTAATCTATTACAGATTAAATGTATCTACAGATGGATTATTGTAGTTAAAACAAAACATTTGGTCAAGCCTATTATTGTCTAATTTCAAAATAGTTATATTACTAACTATTGTAAAATTAAATTACACACCTCTACCTTGTTTATACTTAAACCAGCTAGTATTAAGATATACAAAAGTATGATTCTAGTCTTAGTTATACTAGTGATCTTAATTAATTTGCGAGTAATTTAACGTTTAAGGTATAAAAGCTTGCTATAAGAGTTAGATAGAATAACTGCTCAAGAATATATTGTATGGCAAGTACTTAGCCCATCAGAGAGTCGTGGCTAGTTATTTTTAGTTCTTTATTTTAAAGTTTTCAGCAAAAAGCTGTATCGATTCAATACTAAGCTTTTATAAAGATTATCCAAAAAGTCAGGTAACGATTTGGTAACTGTGCTTATTGCTTTGCTTTTCAACGTGTTTCCGTTAGCTTATTTCAAATAAAATAAAAATGAGTGAGAAAGTCGTTCAGCTTTTATAAAACCAAATGATGTTTGCCTATTATATAAAAGACGGCGTTAAATGCCGTTATAATTAAGATATGTAAACATGGTGTCTAATCCGAATAGAAAAAAATTATTAGAAGAGCTTGTGCCAGAAGGAATAATTGTTTCCAGAAAATGGTTAAAACAAGAGACAGGTCTTAGTAATCATGCTATCGCTAATTTAGTAAAAAGCGAACAACTTAAGTTATTGTGGAAAGGCTTATATACTCGTGGTATAATTAAACCAAATTGGCAAAGTATTCTATACGCTTTACAGCACATTTTATAAACTGATTTCATTATAGGTGGTCTGCTTGTACTAGAATTGAGACGTTTTTCACACTACCTTCCCAATTCAAACAAAGTTACGGTACATTTATATGGTAATGATAGACTTCCTATTTGGACAAAAGAAATTGTAAAAAACGATATTTTTATAAAGCATACCCGAACGAGTTTATTTGCTAAAATGGATAAATCACTATCTGAAAAATATACCACCTCTATTCCATGGAAAGATAATATAGGTGTATTAAAAATGTCTACGCCTGAAAGAACATGTTTAGAAATGTTGGATATGGTTCCTCACATCATATCGTTTGAACATGCAGACCAATTCATACAAGGCATCACTACATTGTCACCTAGAGCACTACAACCCTTGTTGGAAATGTGTTCAAATATCAAGGTTAAGCGTTTATTTCTATGGTTCGCTAAGCGCCATAACTATGTATGGTTTACTAAACTTAATCTAGAAAAAATAGATATAGGTTCTGGTAAAAGGGTAATTGAAAAAGCAGGTGAATTAGACAAAGATTATTTGATAACGGCTGCTAAAAATTTCGAAAATTAAAATAATGAAGAAAGACAGTATTTACTATAAACAGGTACAACGTTTAGTAAGAGTGTTACCACTATTAGATAGTGAAAAGTGTTTCGCTCTAAAAGGAGGGACAGCCACCAATTTATTTTTTTGAGAATTACCACCCTTATCAGTGGATATTGATTTACTATATCTTCCTTCTGAGACACGTGAAGAAGCGTTGCTTAATATTCGTGCAGCATTAACGCGTTTGAGCATACTAATAAAGGGGGCAATTCCCAAGATACGTATACAAAATACGCATGAACAAAGCAATGCATAACGTCTGATTATTCAGTTAGGAGATATTCGTATAAAGGATACTTACAAGAGGCTGATTTACTACAAAATCATTCAGCCTTGTTTGTTAAGCTATTCTTGAATACTTTTTTAAGAGGTTTTACTCCAAACTACTCAAGGATCCCTACTGCTAGTCTTGTTTAGAAAAAACTTTACTATTTATCTCTATCAAAAGTAAAGTATAGGTTTGCAATTGGAATTAAGAACAAGTATTTATTAAGACCAATTGTTTGCAGCCTTTTCATACCTAAATTAATGGTGACAATCACTGAAATATACTTATAGATATCAGCTGGTAAATCACTTGAAAATAAAGATCTACTAAGAATAGTCAAAGCAATAATAACAAGGAAATTTATACCAAAATAAGCCCAAAAGTAATTCTCACTAATGTTTTGATTTTTCTTAAAGAAATCTCTAAATGCCAAATAGTAATATTTCATTTTATCAAGTAATTAAAGGTGGTTATTTATTGAGAGAAAAAGCACATAAAAGGCTAATATACAAATTTATTTGGTATACGCACACTTTTTGTTTTTAGTTAAACAAAAGTTAATATAAATCTTTGCATAAATTTATTACCTAGATTTATACTAACACTATAACAAATACACTTAAATATTACTAACCAAAACACATAATTCACTTAAATATGAAAAAAACCACCTTACTAATTTGTTTAGCCTTAACTAGTACTTTTGGCTTTAGTCAAGAATTAATAGATGTAATGAGATACTCCTATCAAGTTGACTTTCTAACTCAGCCTCGAATGGCTACGGAACCTGTTAGTAATCAAGAAATAATGTTTTTAGATATAAAGGATGGCACATCGCGCTTTGCTAGTCAAAATAGTATAGCTAGAGATGAGGGATTAATAGATTTTGCAAAACCAGAAAACGCTCACATAGGTATACAAGAACAAATAAATGCACTACAGAAGTATATGACTAAATTCCAACCCGTTGTTTATAACGATGGAGCTCAGCTTAAAACATCCTTAAGAAGCGGACTCGAATCCTATACACTAATAGAGCCATTAGACATAATAAAATGGGAAATCCTTCCAGAGGTTATTGAATTCAATGGCATGCAAGCCCAGGTAGCAAAAGGAGAATTAAACGGACGAGAGTGGACGGTATACTTCACACAGGAAATCGCTTTAAATGAAGGTCCATATAAGTTTAAGAATTTACCAGGCTTTGTAATTCGCGCCTTTGATGATCAAGGAGTATTTAATTTTGAATTAATCAATGCAAGTAAAGCTACCACTACATTTTGGATTACAGAAAAACAAGATGCGGCTATGGTTGTAAATACAAAACAGTATGCAAAAATCGACAACCAAAACAGAAACAAAAGTCTCTCTCAAATGTTTAATGAAAGAGGTGGTGCAACCATTAAAAACGCAGTAGACAAAGATGGTAATGATATAACAAAAACTATATTAGAAAAAAAACAAGGCAAGAATAACTTTGCCATAGAATTATACTAAGATCCTTACTTTCATTTTAATATTAATGATTAGCAGTTAAAGTGCAGTTACTCTAGGGTGGCTGCACTAATTTTTTTAACTATTGCTACAGCCTAACAAGAATACTATTTCTTAAAAATCCTGAAAATCAACTAGACCTACAAGAAATATTATTTACAAAAAAGAGCCATTTGAATCACTTCAAACAGCTCTCTTTGTCTTTATTAGGTATTGGTATTCTCTCGAGTTGCATCTGCTTTATAGAACCGTAGTTTATAAAACATTACTTAGATAACAACTCTATAACTGGAGTATTCTCTTGTATAATAGCGTGATCTAAAGCAGTATTTTGATTATTGTCTTTTAAGCTTACATCGGCATTGTACTTTAAAAGAATCTCTACTATGGCGTCTCTTGAAAAAGTCGCTGCAAAAATTAAAGCACTAGCCCCGTTGCTATTAACTAGATCAATATCTGCCCCATTTTTAAGTAAAAACTCTACCATTGATTCATTACCTTTAAAAACTGCTCCTATTAAAGCGGTATTTCCTGAATAGTCTTGTTGATCTATATTGGCCTTATACTCTAAAAGAAGTTGAGTTGTCTCTAAATTATTGTTATACACCGCTAGAATCAGTGGACTAAACCCTTTGGAGTTTACCTGGTTAACTAAACTAGGATCTTGTTTTAAAATAAGCTCTAAGTTTGTTGGATCTGACTCTCTAGCAGCTTGAAAAACATCTTGTGATAAGACTAAATTTGTAGTGAAAACACAAGCGATAATTAAAAATAATTTTTTCATCTTTAGTATATTTTTACTTAGTTATTCTATTAGTTATTAAAGTAAGGTTTAATATCTGACATACTTACATTAGTAGCCTTCATTAAAGCTTTACCGTAATCTTTATCCGCTTGGTAGAAATGAGCAATCATTTTGTAAACAATTACTTTGTTTTTCACACTGTTTAAAGCTCCACTTAAGTTCTTAATTAAATTCTCTTTGTCTTGCTTAGAGAAAGAACGGTATAACTCACCTGCTTGATAAAAGTTATTTTCTTTATCAATGACTTGTTGTACTGTTTCTACGTTAGCTTCAAATACATTAGGTGAGTATTTAAATTTAGTATCCTCCGAAACTTCTGGCTTATTAGTCGATGGCTGGTAGTTGATATCTCCGCTTTGCTCTCTAATACTCATAAATCCATCTGCGTTATAAGTAGTAACTTTATTCTTAGGTTGATTTACCGGAATTTGTTGGAAGTTACCAGTTAATCTATGACGTTGAGTATCTCCATAAGAGAATAAACGACCTTGAAGTAATTTATCTTCCGATGGCTCAATCCCTGGTACTAAATTAGAAGGTGCAAAAGCAGCTTGCTCAACTTGTTGAAAATAGTTTGTTGGATTTTGATTTAATGTCATTGTACCAACTTTCACATATTTAGCAACGCTCTCTGGCCAAATTTTTGTTACATCTACTGGATTAAAGTCTAAAGAAGCAAAGTCTTCTTTCTTAAGCATTTGAACGTATAAATCCCACATTGGGTAGTTATTTTGTTCAATAGCGTTATATAAATCTAAAGTTGCATGCTCAATATGTTGGCTTTGAATCTCATTTGCTTGTTCTTGAGTTAAATTCTTCACCTCTTGACGTGGAACCCATTTGTATTTCACATAAGTAACTTCATTTTGATCGTTTACCCATTTATAAGCGTGAACTCCATTTCCTTCCATTTGTCTAAAGTTAGCTGGAATTCCATAGTCAGAGAACAACCAAGTTAACATATGAGTAGACTCTGGTAAATTAGAAAAGAAATCAAATACTCTATTGGGATCAGAAGCTCCATTTGTTAAAGGAGATGGTTTAAAGGCATGAACCATATCAGGGAATTTGATGGCATCGCGAATAAAGAATACTGGAAGGTTATTTCCTACTAAATCATAATTACCTTGCTCTGTATAAAATTTAACAGCAAAACCACGTGGATCTCTATAAGTTTCAGGAGAACCCGCTTGGTGAGTTACTGTAGAGAAACGAACCATTAATGGAGTTACTTTACCTTTAGCCGATAAAAAATCTGCTTTAGTTACTTCTGAGAAATCAGCATCAGCTACGAATTCTCCAAAAGCTCCAGCACCACGTGCGTGAACCACTCTCTCTGGAATTCTCTCTCTATCAAAAGCAGCTAGCTTCTCAATTAAATGAATATCTTCCAATAAAACTTGTCCATTTCTTCCAATGGTCTTTGAATTTTGGTTATCTCCAACTGGAGCTCCAAAATTAGTAGTCAAGGTTTGTCCCGAAGCAACACTAGCTCCTAAAACAAGCGCTAAGGCTATAGATTTCTTAAACATAAATAATTCTTTTGTAGTTTATATTTTGTTTTTACTAGGGCAAACTTACCCTGAAATCAGCTTTGAAACCACCTATTTTAAATGATAAAAACTATACAACTATAAGAAATTTAAATCGTTTATTATTTTTATATCAAATTTACTTATCACATCACAAAACTCTATAAAAGCTAAGTCCTTATTAGAAGTACTTTATGTGTTTTTTAAAGAAAAAAAAGAGCAAAACAGCTTAGTTAGAAAATATTTGTTTCACCAAAAAATTCATCTTTTATCAACTTAATCATTAAGAAAAAACCTATTATTTGAATATTTTTTTTTCATAAAAACATCTCCCCTATCCTCCATAAAATCAAGGGATAAAGCCGATAGTATCATTATCAAAAAACTAGGAAATTAAAAATTTACATTGATTTACAAGGCCTTAGTACCATATTTTCTTTACCTTTGTATAAATTATTTAACCATAAGCTAGCTTTTACGCGAAAGCATTAACTTATTTACCTTTTTTCTTTGTTGGGCTTTATAAAACCATTTAAGCCCTAAAAAAACAAAATCATCTCGAAGCTTTTTTAAAGGTCTTATTTTGCGTTTAGCAGCTATAATATATTTAAAAATGACTTTTAATATAGACTACAAAACACCCAGCAACCTACCTAGCGATACGGAATTAACTCAGTATGTTGAATTCCTTTACAAAAACTTACAACAATATGGTGATTCTAAAGTTGCTATTACAAAAGCATTAGACTTTGCCATGGGCAAAAATGATTCGCCAGGAGGATTTATTCTTGTTGCAAAAACACAGCAAGATCAAATTGTAGGTGTAACAGTAGTACTTCACACCCTTATGCATGACTTTATACCAGAGAATATACTAGTTTATATTGCCACTTGCCAAGAACATCGAGGTCAAGGAATAGGTAAAGAATTAATGCTCCAAGCAATTGAAAAAGCAAAAGGTTCTATTGCCCTACACGTAGAGGCTAATAACCCAGCTAAAAAACTTTATGAAAAACTAGGTTTTGAAAACAAATACCTAGAAATGCGTCTAAATAAATAGAAATGGCCTATATAACTTTAAATAAAAGCAAGCTAAAACACAATTTTGATCACTTAAATGAGCTCTTTGCTAAAGACGATATTCAGTGGTCGGTAGTAAGTAAACTACTTTGTGGTAATGAGCTGTTTTTAAAACAACTCTTAGATTTAAACCCCAAACAAGTTTGTGACTCTAGGGTTTCTAATTTAAAGAGTATTAAAGAAATCAACCCACAAGTAGAAACTATTTATATAAAGCCAGTACCAAAAAACAGTATAGCTGAAATAGTTCAATATGCCGATATAAGCTTTAACACCGAACTTCACACAATTGAGCTTTTAGCTCAAGAGGCTAAGAAGCAAAATAAGATCCATAAAATAGTTATTATGGTCGAATTAGGAGAGTTACGTGAAGGAGTTCTTAGAGAGGAATTAATAGATTTTTATGAAAGTGTATTTTTGCTTCCAAATATTCAAATAGTTGGTCTTGGAACTAATTTAACCTGTATGTATGGGGTGCTTCCAAATAATGACAAACTTATTCAGCTTTCTTTGTATCGCCAGCTTATTGAACTAAAATTCAATAAAAAGATTCAATACCTTTCCGGTGGAGCTTCCGTGACAATTCCATTACTGCAAAACAGTACTCTTCCTAAAGGGATTAATCACTTTAGAATTGGAGAATCTCTTTTAATGGGAACTAATGCTTATGATAACTCGGATTACCCAAATATGCAACAGGATATTTTCACTCTCTCTGCACAAGTTATCGAGCTAACAGAAAAGCCTATGATGCCACAAGGAGAAATGGGGCTAAATATGAACGGAGATAAACCCGTACTTGATCCAAAATGGGAAACAAGTACTAATTACCGAGCAATTATTGATTTAGGATTACTCGATATAGAACTAGATCACTTTACCCCCATGGATCCATCTATGGAACTTGTAGGGGCTAGTAGTGATATGATAGTAGTTGATTTAAAAGATAACAGCCAAAACATTCAAGTTGGCGATATGATTGGCTTTAAAATGGACTATATGGGTATTCTAAGAATAATGAGTTCAGATTACGTGGATAAAAAAGTAATCCAATAATAATTCTTGATTACCATAAAAACACTTTTTAAGTTAATAAGAGTCCCAAAAGTAAAGGGGCCGTCTCAATAAAAAATGAGACGGCCCTTTTGTTGTTTTATAGCCAATTTTCTTTTGGGTTTAAATGCGTAGAAAGTACTGCGTAAATAAGCACTTCTTTTTTAGATTCATTTACTTTAAAATGAATCATGTATTTAAAATCCTTTAACGGTAAGCAATGAATATTTTTATAACGAATATGAAAATGTGGATTTTGTTCTAAGCTTTTTAAAGTCTCTCTGTACTGTTCTAAAAACTTTTTACCGTAATATTTTCGTTTACTGTTTAAATATTCTTTAGCTTCCTTTTAAATCATTTTTCACATTAGGGTCGGCAATAATGGTATATTTCTGCATTATTCGTTTACTAATTCATCTAACATGTC
>CANROJ010000041.1 GCA_947632215.1 uncultured Flavobacterium sp.
GATTCAAAATAATACGTATTTAAAACACAAAAGTAGCAACTCTATTTGAATTCACCCACAGGTTTTGAGATTGATCCGGAAAAACCACCACCAAAACTCCAACAAGGGGTTCTATTTTAGATTTCACGCAAATATATCTTGTATCCTACTAAAGTGGGAGGATATTTTATGCTCTAAATTTATTTAGGACGCTATTGTTTATAAATAAATAGAGTTACAAGAAAATCTGGTTTGTTACTCTTGTTAAAACAAGTGGTTTTTTTATTTTCTTTGTTGTCTAAGTGTTGGTTGTTAGGATGCTAGGTTTTTACAGTATTTTTCTTGTCTTAGAGGTTTGTAAAGTCATTAAAAAGATTATATATTTGCCTCAGGTAAGTCCTACACGACCAGCTCCTGTAGAATCCTCCAGGGTGGGAACGCAGCAAAGGTATACGGTTGTAGCGGTGCGATGTAGGTAGCTTACCTTTTTTTGATAATTAACTACTTCTAATTTGGAGGTAAGCAAATAAATATAAAAAAGGTCAAGTATTTAATACTTGACCTTTTTTGTGTTTTATACTGTTCCTTGGAAGTTTGCTTTTCTTTTTTCTAAGAATGCTGTAGTTCCTTCTTGAAAGTCTTCGGTTTCGAAACATTCTCCAAAGGCTTTAATTTCTTCGTGATAACCATTCACTCCTTCTTTGAAATTTGCATTCACTGCTTTTATTGCTTTTGCGATTGCAGTGGAGGAGTTGTTAGTTATTTTTTGAGCTAGTGTGTTGGTAAAATCCAGTAGTTCTTCTAAAGGCTTGACATGATTTACTAATCCAATTTGTAACGCTTTTGTAGCGTCAATCATTGAAGCTGTCATGATAAGCTCCATTGCTAAGCCTTTGCCAACAAGTTGAGGTAGTCTTTGTGTTCCTCCATATCCAGGAATTAATCCTAGAGATACCTCTGGAAGCCCCATCTTTGCATTGTCACTAGCTATTCTAAAGTGGCAAGCCATTGCTAATTCTAAACCACCTCCTAAAGCAAATCCATTTACTGCAGCTATAACTGGTTTAGGATAGTTTTGAATATAGTCAAATAATAGTTCTTGCCCTTTTGCTGCAAGTTGTGATCCTTCGCTTAAATTGAAATCTGAGAACTCTTTAATGTCTGCTCCAGCTACAAAAGCTTTTTCTCCGCTACCTGTAAGAATGATTACTTTTACATTTTTGTCACTTTCTAATTGTGTCAATGCTTGATTCAATTCTTCAATAGTGGCTTTGTTTAGTGCATTAAGTTTAGTTGGTCTATTAATTGTTATAGTGGCAATTTGTTTGTTGATACTCACTAAGATGTTTTCATGTAGCATAAAATAGTTTCTTTTTTTGTGAACTGTCTGTTGCAGTGATTGTCAACTATGTATAAAGACAGAACTTATTTAGTATTGTATAAAAATAAGTAATTTAATTAAGAGTAAATAATTTATCTTATCCTTGGTTGTATCTAAATTGTATAATACAAGGTGTTTTGTTAATTAGTTCTCTATTGAAAACGATACTATCAACGTGGAGGATTTGATTTATTGTTTAGGATAGATTTATAGAATTTAATCCCCATCATTAGTAATAAGGCTAAACCTACTAAGCCTACAACTCCAAATATCCAACTGATAGAATTTTTTAAGATAACTATAAATATTACCGAGAATAGTATTAGTGTTGCCCCTTCGTTATAAATTCTAAAATAGGATGCCTTCTTTTTTAAAGAATTGTTTTTAATCTGAGATACGTATTGATTACACTTTATTTGATAGATGAATAGTAACACTATAAAAGCTAGTTTTACATGCATCCAACCCATAGATAATAAAGTAGGGTTTGATACAAGCATACTTATACCAAAGAGTGTAGTTAAAATTGCTGCTGGCCATGTTATTATGTTCCAAAGTCTAGTAATCATTATGCGATACTGGTCTTGTAGAATATTTTGAGCTACTTTGTTTTGTTGCTCCGCTTCACAGTAATATACAAATAGTCGAACGATATAAAAAAGTCCAGAAAACCAACATACTACAAATATTATATGAAGGGATTTAAGATATAGGTAAAGCATAATTAGCTATTTTTCCACTCGTTAATCCATGTAACAAGAGCATCAGCCCATTTTGGGTCGTCGTTTAAACAAGGTATGGCTTCAAATGTCTCTCCACCTCTTTTGAAGAACTCTTCTTTACCTTCAATGGCTATCTCTTCTAGTGTTTCTATACAATCTGCGACAAAGGCAGGGGTAACGACCATAAGGTTTTTTATACCATTCTCTGCTAGGGTATTGATTGTATTGTCCGTTGCGGGTTGTAGCCATTTATCCGGACCTAATTTACTTTGAAAGCTATTAGAATACTTGCTAGGATCAAGCCCTAGTTGTTGTGCAACTGAATTTGTTGTTTCTAGACACTGGTGGCGGTAGCAAAACTCATGAGCTTTAGAAGCTGTAGAACAACAGCTTTTATCTATTTTACAATGACCTTTTGTTACATCTGACTTTCGTATGTGTCGTTCAGGAACTCCATGATAAGAGAATAGTATGTGATCATAGTGCTTTCCTTCTAAGTGGTTTTGTATGCTTTGAGCTAGAACATCTATATATTGTTTTTTATTGTAAAATGCAGGTAGGCTTTCTAATTGAATGCTAGGAAACTTTTTCTTGACAATATCATTAGCTAATACATCGATTGTTTCAGTGGTAGCCATAGCAAATTGTGGGTAAAGAGGTATCATTAGAATATTGGATACTCCTTTGTCTTGCAACTTTTGTATACCGCTCTCGATACTAGGTTTACCATATCGCATAGCAAGTTCTACAGGTATGTCTATTTGTTCTTGTACTAACTCAGTTAGTTTTTTGGAAATAACAATTAAAGGAGAGCCTTCTGGCCACCATATTTTTTGGTAAGCTTCGGCTGATTTTTGTGGTCTGGTATTTAAGATAATTCCTTTGACAACAAAAGCCCTAAGTAAGTAAGGTAGATCTATTACCCTTTTGTCCATTAAGAACTCATCTAAATAAGGTTTAACATCTTCTTTTGTTGGTGATTCAGGTGATCCTAGATTCACCAATAGTATTCCCTTTTTCATTTAATTAGTATTGTTTAATGTCATTAAATATTTTTTTGGAGTAGTGCCGAATTTTTTCTTAAAGGCAGCTATGAAGTGACTTGAGGAGCTATATCCTATTTTGGCTCCAACCTCGTTTACATTATAGTTTCCACTATCTAGTAATTTTCTGGCATATTCCATTTTATAATCAAATAGAAAGCTAAATACAGAGTCTCCGTAGATTTGTTTGAAACCTAATTTTAATTTTTTTATATTAATTCCAACGCTATCTGCTAATTCTTGCAAGGTTGGTGGTTCTGCCATTTGAGCTATAATAGTGTCTTTGGCTTTTTTTATTTTTAAAACATCATCTTCATCCGATAAGAATGGGCAGTTCTCAATTTTTAGATCTTCGTTGTGATTAAATACCAAGCTTAGAAGTTCATATGTCTTACCTGTGTAATAAAGTGTTTTAATCGATGGGTTCATATAAAAATTGAACATTTGATTAAGCACGATAGACATCGAGGGAGATACTTGCTCTTCTTGATAGTATTTTTTATTTCTATTCTCTTTAGTTAAGAATCCGATAAACTCGGCTTCTGTAGAGAATAAGGCGTGAAGTTTTTGAATGGATATAAGTACACATATAAATTGAGTGCAAGGACCTACCTCTAAATGTAGGGGTAATGACTTCTGAGGGTTATATAGTAGAAGGGACCTTTCTTTTTGCAGAGGGAGCGAATAGGTGTTTTGGTTAAATATAAATTTTACATTTCCTTTCAAGCAAAAATAGAATTGGATAATATCAGTACCCATGTCTTTGTGGAAAATGAGGTTTTCAGAACCTGGATTCTCTATGCGAATTATAGAAAAATGTTTGTCGATATTTATCTCTTCAATGGGACTCATAGCGTCGTTTTTTTTATTTTATAAAAATATTAACACGGCATTGTTATTTAGAATCATTCTATCGAAAATGCTCAATTACCCTGATTAACTCTACAAATTTACTTTAAATTTCTTAAAATCATAGCCAAAATTGTTATAATCCTTATATCGGTATAAATAGTCCCTTTAGCGTTGTTTTAGTTTGTAGTTTAAAAGTACATTTGTGTACTCTTTAAAAAAAAAATATAAAAATGGATATGCAGCAAGACAGAAAACCACTTACTTTTTACGTTGTTGGAATAAGCTATAAAAAAGCTGATGAGCAAATAAGAGGTAAGTTTAGTTTAGATGAAAAGGCAAAACAAAGCCTATTAGTTCAAGCTAAGGAACAGGGATTATCTAGTTTGTTTGTTATTTCAACATGTAATAGAACGGAAATTTATGGTTGGGCAAGTCACCCATTTACATTAATAAAATTACTATGTGATAACTCTAATGGAAGTGTAGAGGAGTTTAGTGAATTTGCTTACGTGCACAAAAGTAGGAGTGCTGTTGAACATCTCTTTGATGTTGGATGTGGTTTAGATAGTCAAATATTAGGGGATTTTGAGATAATAGGGCAGATAAAAAATGGTTTTCAATTATCTAAGACCTTAGATCTTGCTAACAATTATATGGAGCGCTTGGTTAATGGAGTGATCCAAGCAAGCAAAAGAGTCAAAAATGAAACTAAGTTATGTAGCGGTGCTACTTCTGTTTCTTTTGCTGCTGTACAGTATATAATGGATAATGTTGCCCAAGTGTCCAATAAGAATATTCTTTTGTTTGGAACTGGTAAGATTGGTAGAAATACTTGTGAAAACTTAATTAAGCATACTAAAAATTCCCACATAAGTTTAATAAATAGAACAAAAGATAAGGCTATTGAGGTTGCTGGAAAGTTTGATGTTTTAGTTAAAGATATTCAGGACTTATCCCAAGAGGTGCAGCAAAGCGATATTTTGATTGTGGCCACTGGAGCATTAAACCCTACAATTGATAAGTCTATGATAAGTCCAGATAAAAAGATTCTTATTTTAGATCTATCTATGCCTAATAATGTGCATAGTAATGTAAAGGAGCTTTCAAATGTTGAGTTAGTGCATTTAGATTACCTATCTAAGGTTACCGATAAAAATTTAGAAGAAAGAAAGAAGTATATTCCAGCTGCTAAGGAAATAATACATGAATTAATGGATGAGTTCTTTCTTTGGCATAACCACAGAAAATTCGCTCCTACTATACATGCCTTAAAAAGTAAGTTAGAATTAATTAAAGAAGGAGAATTAGATTATCATCGAAGAAAAATTGGAGACTTTAATGTAAATCAAGCTGAAATTATTAGCAATAGATTAATACAAAAAATAACTACACAATTTGCCAACCATTTAAGAGATACAGATACCCCAGTGGAACAAAGTATAGAATGGATAGAGAAAGTTTTTCAATTTCAAACCAATTACAATGAGTAAAGTTATAAGAATAGGCACACGAGATAGTGAATTAGCCTTATGGCAAGCAAAAACAGTTGCTTCTTTATTAGAGAAAAATGGACATAAGACTATTTTGGTGCCTGTGAAGTCTACTGGTGACTTACAATTAGATAAACCATTGTATGAAATGGGTATTACAGGTATATTTACCAAGACATTAGATATAGCTATGCTTAATAAGCAAATAGATATAGCTGTGCATTCCATGAAAGATGTTCCTACCGCTTTACCTATTGGTATAGTACAAGTAGCGGTTTTACCAAGGGCAAATACTAAAGATATTTTGATTTTTAAAGATAACTCAGACTTTTTAGACACTCAAGAACCTGCTTATATTGCCACGGGAAGTTTAAGAAGAAGAGCACAATGGTTGCATAAATATCCCGCAGATCAAATGATGGAGCTACGTGGTAATGTGAATACTAGAATGCAAAAATTAGAGCAAAGTAATTGGCAAGGAGCTATTTTTGCAAGTGCAGGATTAGATAGAATTGAGAAAAAGCCTAAAAACTTTACCGAGTTAGATTGGATGATTCCAGCTCCTGCTCAAGGGGCCATGATGGTAGTTGTTAATGCAGATAATGAAGATGCTATTCAAGCGGTTAGTCAATTAAACGATTATGAAGCGGAGATGACCACACATATAGAAAGACAATTTCTGCGTACTCTAGAAGGAGGTTGTACAGCTCCTATTGGCGCTTCAGCTACTTATGATGCAGATAAAGAAATAATCGACTTTGTTGGAGTTTTATTTTCCTTAGATGGTAAAGAAAAGCATATTATAGAAAAACAAGTGCCATTAAATCAATGGAAAAAACTTGGTTTTTTTGCTGCACAGGAACTTTTAGAAAATGGTGGACAACAAACAATGACCAAGCTAAAGCAAGAATTGAAAAAATAGCTTAATGAAAACTGCAACCATATTATCCACAAGAGTTATTAATGCTCAAAATACGAAGATATTACACAATAGCTCTGTTAATTGGATTGAAAAAGACTTTATACAAACAGAATCGATTGCATTTGAAATGCAAGAAGAATTCGAGTTTTTACTTTTTACCAGTCAAAATGCTATTAAAAGTGTTTTACAAAGTAAAGGGGATTCTTTTTTTGTTGCAAAAAATGTTTTTTGTGTTGGTAGCCAAACCAAAAGTATCTTAGAACAATATGGATCTAAGGTGATAGCTTGGGCACATTATGCTAAAGATTTAGCCCAATTAATCAAAAATGATTTCCCAGGTTGTACGATAAGCTTTTTTAGTGGTAATATTCGCAGTGATGTATTACCTAATGCTTTTAAAGCTCTGGGGATTTTATATAAAGAAGTAAGTGTTTATCAAACTTCTCTAAATCCAATTAAAATTGAACATTCCCTAGATGGGATATGTTTTTATAGTCCTTCAGCTGTAGCTAGTTTTGTTCAGCAGAACGCCATAGGTGATGCTAATTGTTTTTGTATCGGAACAACTACAAGTAAAGCAGTAGAACAGCATACGGACAGAATATTTTTAGCGGACTTTCCTACCATAGAAAGTACCATTAAGGTTTGTTTAAAATATTATCAATAATTTCAATGCTTATTCATTGAGAACTAAAATACTTAAAAAATGATTAAAAACGATTTATTCTTACGTGCATTAAAAGGAGAAACAGTTGAAAGACCACCGGTTTGGATGATGAGACAAGCAGGAAGGTATTTGCCTGAGTTCCGTGAGCTAAGAGATAAATATGACTTTTTTACGCGTTGTAGAATGCCTGAGATTGCTGCGGAAATTACCGTGCAACCAATCCGAATTGTTAAGCCAGATGCCGCAATTCTTTTTAGTGATATTTTAGTTGTACCTCAAGCGATGAATATAGAGGTAGAGATGAAACCAGGTGTTGGGCCTTGGCTGCCTAACCCAATTAGAAGTGCTAGGGATGTAGATAACGTTATTGTACCTAATATTGAGGAAACTTTAGGATATGTGATGGAGGCTATTAAAGTAACTAAGCAAATGTTAGATAATGAAGTTCCTTTAATTGGTTTTGCTGGATCACCTTGGACTATTTTCTGTTATGCTGTACAAGGTCAAGGCTCTAAGAGTTTTGATTTAGCTAAAGCTTTCTGTTTTACAGAACCTGAGGCTGCGCACCGTTTATTGCAGAAAATAACTGATACAACTATTTTATATCTAAAAGAAAAAGTGAAGGCTGGGGTAAACGCAGTACAAATATTTGACTCTTGGGGAGGTATGTTATCTCCTAGAGATTATCAAGAATTTTCTTGGAAATACATTAATCAAATTGTAGATGCATTAGCTGAAATTACTCCGGTTATTGTATTTGGAAAAGGATGTTGGTTTGCTTTGCCAGAGATGGCTCAAAGTAAAGCTTCAGCTTTAGGGGTTGATTGGACTTGTTCAGGTAAAAATGCTCGTTTATTTACAGGTGGAGAGATTACTTTACAAGGGAACTTTGATCCAAGTAGATTAATGTCTAGTCCTAAGGTTATTAAGAAGATGGTTCATGAGATGATTGATGAGTTTGGCAAGGACAAATACATTGTAAATTTAGGGCACGGAATATTGCCTTATATTCCAGTAGATAATGCAAAAGCTTTCATTGAAGCGGTGAAAGAATATGAACCAAAATCTGTGTAAAGATGTTGAATAAATCCTCCAAAAGTGAAGAAGAAAGAAGAATTGAATCTATAGTAGCTAAGTTATCTGGTATAGGTTTGGTTATCAACGACCAGCAAAATATGACCCAACTCAATGAGGTCTTATCTGGTATTGGCTTGACTTATGATAATCTTGTAGATATGACACCGGAGAATTTAATTGCACATCTGGATCGTTTTCATTTTAATTGGGAACATATGCAACAAATGGCAGATCTACTTGCGGGATGGGCTTTGCCAGATAAAGCAAGAGCTTTATACACCCATATCCAGCAAAATAGTAAAGTGTTTTCTTTTGAAATCATGACTAAATTGACACAACTTTAGACAAAGAAGTTTTATTTAAAAATAAATTTACCGAAGAATATACAGTATGAGACAAAAGTTTTATCAATACATAGAATCTCTTCAAGACACGATTTGTAATGCATTGGAGCAGGTAGATGGCAAACAAAAGTTTGTTCAAGATTTATGGACAAGACAACAAGGCGGAGGCGGTAGAACAAGAGTTTTAGAGGATGGGGCTGTTTTTGAAAAAGCAGGAGTTAATATTTCTAAAGTTTATGGACCTTTACCCAAGGCAATGGAAAGCTATTTTGGGGTTAAAGAGGTAGATTTTTTTGCCTGCGGTCTTAGTTTAGTTTTACATCCTAGAAATCCGATGACTCCAACTGTACATGCTAATTGGAGATATTTTGAAATGTATGATAAAAATGGTGAGGTTTTAAAAAGTTGGTTTGGAGGAGGACAAGATTTAACTCCTTATTACTTATTCGAGCAAGATGCCATACATTTTCACCAAGTATGTAAGAAAGCATGTGATAATCATGATCCAGATTTTTATGGGTTATTTAAAGAGCAATGCGATAGTTATTTTTGGAATGCACATAGAGATGAAGCACGTGGAATAGGAGGTTTGTTCTTTGATAGATTAGAACAAACACCACAAAAAAGTATGTCCCAATGGTATGATTTTGTTACCGAAGTTGGAGATTCTTTCCTAGATGCATATCTTCCTATTGTAGAAAGAACAAAAGATTTGCCTTATACTCAAGATAATAGCAATTGGCATCAAATACGACGTGGTCGTTACGTAGAGTTTAATCTAGTACATGATAAAGGTACGTTGTTCGGGCTTAAGACTAATGGTAGGATAGAATCTATTTTGATGAGTTTGCCACCTGTAGTACAGTGGGTTTATGATCATCAGGTTATTGCTGGATCAAAAGAAGATGATCTGTTACAGGTTTTAAGAAAGCCTAAAGATTGGGCTAGTTTTGCAAAAAAAGAATTAATATAATTGGGTTAACTAGTAGAGTTCATCCTTAAATAAAATAGTATAGTATGTTTCCAATTCACCGTGGACGAAGACTTCGTACCAGTGCCTCTATGCGCAGCTTAGTTAGAGAAACAATAGTGACTCCTTCTGATTTTATGTTTCCTATGTTTATAGCAGATGGAACTAATGTATGTGAACCTATTGCTTCTATGCCAGGTATATATCGTAGATCTTTAGACTTGACAATAAAGGAAGTCAAAGAATTATATGCTTTAGGTATTAGAGCAGTTAATATTTACGTAAAAGTAGAAGATAGTTTAAAAGATAATCAATGTAAGGAGTGTTATAATGATCAAGGATTAATGCAAAGAGCTATTAGAGCTATAAAAGATGCTTGTCCTGACATTATTGTAATGCCTGATGTAGCTTTAGACCCTTATTCTATTTACGGACATGATGGACTAATAGAGAATGGTAAAGTAATTAATGATCCTACTTTGGATGTACTTATGAAAATGAGTGTGTCTCATGCAAAGGCAGGAGCTGATTTCGTTGCACCTAGTGATATGATGGACGGTAGGGTTCTTCGTATTCGCCAGGCTCTAGATAGTCAAGGATATCAAGATGTTGGTATTATGAGTTACGCTGCTAAATATGCTTCTAGTTTTTACGGACCTTTTAGAGATGCTTTAGATAGCGCGCCAACCGATAATCAAGATATTCCTAAAGATAAGAAAACATATCAGATGGATTATGCTAATCGCTTAGAGGCAATCAAAGAAGCTTTGTATGATGTAGAAGAAGGTGCTGACATATTAATGGTTAAGCCTGGAATTGCTTATCTTGATATTGTTCGCGAGGTAAGAAATCAGGTAAATGTTCCTATCTCGGTTTTCCAGGTGTCCGGTGAGTATGCTATGGTAAAAGCAGCTTCACAAAATGGCTGGTTAGATCACGATAGTATTATGATGGAACAATTAACTTGTATAAAGAGAGCTGGTGCAGACATTATTTCAACTTATTTTGCAAAAGAAGCAGCAGTACTTTTAAACAAGTAATAGGTCTAAGAATTTAATAAAGATAGATTATGGTAAGTAAAAACATTGCAAGATTAACTTTATTAATTGGTAGTTTTTTATTGTTAAGCTGTACAGATAAAGACGCCAAAAGTGATGCAAATGCAAAACCCGAGCGTAGTGTACAAACTCAGAAGCAAAAATTAGCATTAGGAGAATCTCTATACAAGGGCAGAGGAAATTGTGCTTCTTGTCATTTGGCCGACAGAAAAGCTATCGGGCCAAGTGTAAAGGAAATTCTTGAGGTCTATGACAAGCATGAAGTGGAAGTAATAACATTTTTAAAAGGAGATGCTGAGCCAATTGTAGATCCTGCAAAATTTGTTCTAATGCAACCAAATTTAGAGATTACAAAGAAAATGACTGATAATGAATTAAGTGCTATTGTTTCTTATATGCGTAGTATGTAATTACAATAATCTTATACATTATAAAACAGAAAAAGCCCACTTGTGGGCTCTTTTTATTTTATAATGCTGTGATTTTCACTAACTATTATTTCATTTAACAAGAGGTATATATGTTATTTATTCTCTTGTAAATAGGGATGTATAATTACATATTGTGCTCTTTGTTAGGGCTTATTTATAAGCGTTCTTTTGTTTAATCTAAGGTATATTTATTAACTTTACTACTTTAATGTAATAGTAAAATAGACAATGGATTTCATATATCAAGATCCGTATCCGATTTCAAAGGACGATACAAAATATAAAAAAATTTCTTCTGATTTTGTGAAAATCGAGAAATTAGGAGATCGCGAGATTTTAGTAGTAGCCCCTGAAGCATTAGAGTTATTAGCAGAAGTTGCAATGACGGATGTTTCTTTTATGTTAAGAACATCTCATTTAGAAAAACTTAAAGCAATTTTAGATGATCCGGAAGCTACAGGAAATGACCGTTTCGTAGCCTATAATTTACTGCAAAATGCCGTTGTTTCTATTGATGGAGAATTACCTTCATGTCAAGATACGGGAACGGCTATCGTAGTTGCTAAAAAAGGTGAGAATGTTTTTACTGGATCCAATGATGCTAAGAGCTTATCCAAAGGTATATTTAATGTTTATCAGAAAAAGAACTTGAGATATTCTCAAATTGTGCCAATTAGTATGTTTGAGGAGAAGAATTCAGGTTCAAATTTACCTGCTCAAATAGATATATATGCAACGGAGGGTTCTAAATATGAATTTTTATTCTTAGCAAAAGGAGGAGGTTCTGCTAATAAAACATTCCTATATCAGAAAACAAAGTCTTTGTTAAATGAAAAGAATTTAACAGAGTTTATAAAAGATAAAATTAAAGATTTAGGTACTTCTGCTTGTCCTCCATATCACTTAGCTTTAGTGATTGGTGGAACTTCAGCCGAGGCTAATTTAGCTGCAGTTAAAAAGGCTTCAGCTGGATATTACGATAATTTACCTACTTCTGGAAATATGGGTGGTCAAGCTTTTCGTGACATCGAGTGGGAGAAAAAACTTCAATTGATTTGTCAAGAATCTAAAATTGGTGCTCAATTTGGTGGAAAGTACTTTACTCATGATGTTCGTGTTATTCGTCTTCCTCGTCATGCAGCATCATGTCCAGTTGGACTGGGTGTTTCTTGTTCGGCAGATAGAAATATTAAGGCAAAGATTACCTCTGAAGGATTATTTGTAGAGCAATTAGAAACTAATCCTGCTCGATTATTACCCGAAGTAGCTCCGCATTTGGAAAAGCCTGTGGTAATTGATCTAGATAAACCAATGAAACAAATTCTTGAAGAATTAAGCAAGCATCCTATTAAGACAAGAGTAATGTTAAATGGGACAGTGATTGTAGCTAGAGATATCGCCCATGCTAAAATTCAAGAGATGTTAAACAATGGAGAGCCAATGCCTGATTATTTTAAGAATCACCCAGTATATTATGCTGGACCTGCTAAAACACCACAGGGAATGGCCTCAGGAAGTTTTGGGCCTACAACTGCTGGAAGAATGGATCCATATGTTGCGCCTTTCCAGAGTCAAGGTGGAAGTATGATTATGCTGGCTAAAGGTAACCGATCAAAAGAAGTTGCCCAAGCATGTAAAGATTATGGAGGGTTTTACCTTGGGTCTATAGGTGGACCAGCTGCTATATTAGCTAAAGAGAATATCTTAAGTGTTGAGGTCGTAGACTTTCCAGAATTAGGAATGGAGGCAGTAAGAAAAATTAAAGTAAAAGATTTTCCGGCTTTCATTATTACAGATGATAAAGGAAATGATTTCTTTGCGAACTTAGAATAGAACAAATGAAAAACCAACCTAATAACAGGTTGGTTTTTTGTTTTATTGGTATTTTAAGCTTAAAAGCTATTAAGGACTTATTAAATATAGAGGGAATTCCAACATTTCATTTAACTTTGCAGTATGCAAAAGGAGAAAAAAGATATTAGAAGCATGAGCAAAGAACAGTTAAGAGAGTTCTTTGTGTCTCAACAAGATAAAGCGTTTCGTGGGAATCAAGTATATGAGTGGTTATGGACTAAAGGAGCCCATAACTTTGAAGATATGAGTAATCTTTCCAAAGAAACCCGTGTTTTGTTACAAGAGAATTTTGTAATTAATCATATAGAGGTAGATAATATGCAAGTTAGCAGTGATGGTACTGTTAAAAATGCAGTTAAGCTACACGATGGATTAATTGTAGAGTCTGTATTAATACCTACAAAAACTAGAACAACTGCTTGTGTATCTTCTCAGGTAGGATGCAGTTTAGATTGTGAATTCTGTGCTACGGCACGTTTAAAACGTATGCGCAATCTAAATCCAGATGAGATTTATGATCAGGTTTTAACCATTGACAAACAAAGTAGAGCTAATCATAATATGCCATTATCTAATATTGTATTTATGGGTATGGGTGAGCCTTTAATGAATTATAACAATGTTCAAAAAGCCATTGATAAAATCACTTCACCAGAGGGATTAGCAATGAGCCCAAAACGTATTACTGTTTCTACCTCAGGACTTCCTAAGATGATTAAGAAGTTGGCCGATGACCAGGTTAAATTTAAATTAGCTGTTTCTTTGCATTCTGCAATTGAAGAAACTCGAAATAAAATTATGCCGTTTACCAAAAACTTTCCTCTCCCTGAGTTACGTGAGTCTTTGCAATATTGGTATAGTAAAACTAAAAGTCGAGTAACCTTTGAGTATGTTATTTGGAAAGATATTAATGACAATAAACAAAGTATAGATGCTTTAGTAAAGTTTTGTAAATATGTACCTTCAAAAGTTAACCTTATTGAGTATAATCCAATCGATGATGGTGAATTTCAACAAGCAAGTGAGAAATCAACCCAAGACTATATAGATGCTTTAGAAGCTAATAAAATTGCGGTTGTAGTGCGTAGAAGTAGAGGAAAAGATATTGATGCTGCTTGTGGACAATTAGCAAATAAATCTTAAAAGGTACTTTTTGTGTAACTTCAAAATAGTAATAACTTCTATAAAATGGTTTTTGATATAAAAAAAACGTATTTTAGGAAAACTATTCGTTAAAAAGTCAATTATATCAATGAGTGTAGTACAAAAAATACAAAGTCCTATTTTAAAAGAGATGGAGTTGTTTGAAAGCAAATTTCATAAGTCCATGTCAAGTAAAGTAGCTTTACTAAATCGAATTACTTATTATATCGTTAATAGAAAAGGTAAACAAATGAGACCGATGTTTGTCTTTCTTGTTGCCAAAATGGTAAATCAAGGACAAGTAGATGAGCGTACTTATCGTGGAGCCTCCGTTATAGAATTAATTCATACTGCAACCCTTGTACATGATGATGTTGTTGACGATAGTAATGAACGCAGAGGATTTTTCTCCTTAAATGCTTTGTGGAAAAATAAGATCGCCGTTTTAGTAGGAGATTATTTACTTTCTAAAGGACTTTTACTATCTATTGATAATGATGATTTTGATTTATTGAAGATTATTTCTGTAGCTGTTAGAGAAATGAGTGAAGGGGAGCTTTTACAAATTGAAAAAGCTAGGCGTTTAGATATTACTGAACAGGTCTACTATGAAATCATTAGACAAAAGACAGCTACTTTAATTGCTGCTTGTTGTGCCATTGGTGCTGCTTCGGTTTGTAAAGAAGACACCCAACTTATTGAAAGAATGCGTCTTTTTGGACAAACTATTGGTATGGCATTTCAAATTAAAGATGATTTATTTGATTACACCGATGGACCTATAGGTAAACCTACCGGAATTGACATAAAGGAGAAAAAAATGACTCTGCCACTTATTTATGCTTTGAATAATAGTGATGCTAAAGAAAAAAAATGGTTAATTAATTCTATTAAAAATCACAATACAGATAAAAAACGAGTTAAAGAAATAATTGCTTTTGTAAAAGATAAGAAAGGACTTCAATATGCTACCCAGGTCATGGTAGAATACCAGAAACAAGCCCTAGATATTTTAAATCAATTTGATGATTCTATTTATAAGGAATCTTTGAAAGATATGGTTAATTATGTCATAGAACGTAAAAAGTAAGACTTTTAGTAATCTAGCTTTATTCCATTTAATAAAAGCTATTATAATTTAATAGGATATGATTTCCAAGGTAACCATTGATGCCGTTTTTGATGCTGCAAGAGTAGAGGAAGTGATAGGTGATTTTGTAACTTTAAAAAAGGCTGGGAGTAATTATACTGGTCTGAGTCCTTTTGTAAATGAAAAGACACCTTCTTTTATGGTCTCTCCAGTTAAACAAATATGGAAGGACTTCAGTTCAGGTAAAGGTGGGAATGTGATTTCTTTTTTAATGGAACACGAGCATTTCTCCTATCCAGAAGCAATTCGATATTTAGCTAAAAAATACAATATTGAAATTGAACAAACCCAGCAAACAGACCAAGAAAAGCTTCATGCAAATGAGATGGAAAGCATGTTCGTGGTCAGTGAGTATGCTAAGAAATATTTTCAAGAGACTTTACTTAATACAGAGCAAGGAAAGGCAATAGGACTTAGCTACTTTAAAGAAAGAGGGTTCACTCAAAAGACTATTGAAGATTTTGGTCTTGGTTATAGTTTAGATAGTTGGGATGCTTTTACTAAAGAAGCGTTGGACAAGGGATATTCTTTAGAGTATTTACAGAAAACAGGCCTGACTATAGTAAAAGAAGAAACTGGTAGACACTTTGATCGCTTCAAAGCTCGGGTAATGTTTCCAATTACCAGTATGAGTGGAAGAGTACTTGGATTTGGTGCTCGAATTCTTACTAATGATAAAAAGGCTGCAAAATACCTAAACTCTCCAGAGAGTGAAATTTACCATAAAAGTCGTGTTTTGTATGGGATTTCTCAAGCTAAGGCAGAAATTGCGAAACAAGATAATTGCTATATCGTAGAGGGCTATACCGATGTAATTCAGATGCATCAAAGTGGTATAACCAACGTAGTTGCTTCTTCTGGTACTGCTTTAACTGTAGAACAGATTCGTTTGGTAAGCAGATTGTCAAAGAATATAACCATGCTTTTCGATGGGGATCAAGCTGGTATAAGAGCTTCTATAAGAGGTGTGGATTTAATTTTAGAGCAGGGTATGAATGTTCGTGTTTGTCCTTTACCTAATCAAGAAGATCCAGATAGCTTTGCTCGTAAACATACCAAAGAAGAGCTAGAGGTTTATTTTCAAGAGAACTCGACGGACTTTATTCGATATAAAGCTAATCTTTTAATGGAGCATGTTAAGGATGATCCTATTAAGAAAGCTGAGTTAATACGCGATATGGTTGCTAGTATTTCTAAGATTCCTGATGTTATTCAAAGAGAGATATACTTGCAAGAATGCGCACGTATTATGGATATCTCTGAAGATGTTTTATTTAAGTCTTTAGCTCAATTAGACAGTAGAGCTCTACAGGCTGAAGATAAAAAATTAAAACAAGAAAGAGCTAATCTGCAAGTTGTTCATAAAAACTCTACAAATAAAGAGGCTTCCCAAGACCCTCTTTATTTATTAGAAAGAAAGATTATTGAGATTCTTCTTTTGTATGGAGATCACACGGCGGTGTTTACTGAGTTAGTATATCAAAGTAATCAAGATAATGAAATAGAGCAAGTTGAGCAGAAGATTGAGCAAAAAGTTTATGAACGCATTTTTTTGTCCTTGCAAGAAGATGAGATATCTTTTACAAATGACTTGTTTAAAACTGTCTATGGTGATATTATTCAGAGTTTTATGCAAGGAAGCTGGGATTTACAAGAGTATTTAGTGAAGCTTCCTGTAGATATATCTGCTGAGGTAACAAGTATTATCATGGAAGAAGAAAAGCAAGTATTACACAACTGGGAAAGTCAAAATATTTTTGTGAAGAAAAAACAAGATGGAATAGAACAGTATGTTACCGAAACTATATTAACTCTTCGAATGTATTTGGTTAATAGTATTATTGGTAAATATCGTGAGAAGTTAAAAGATTCTGATCAAAAGAGAAGTACTGAAATGTTAGGCGTTATTATGGATTATACTAGCTTAATGAATACTTTTTCTCTGCGGTTGGGTCAAGTAATTTCCCGTTTTAAAACTTTAGATTAATACATACACTCTAATATAGCAAAATGTTTTAGCATTTTGTTATATTAGATTTTTTGGTATTTCACATATTGGAATAGGCTGAACTTTGTGTTGGTTGATTTGATTTAAGCGAGTAAATATTTCCATTACTTCTTTGTCTCTTCCCTGTAAATGTTCACAACGGATGCCTTGCTCAAAGCTTAACATAGCTTTCTCTAATTCAGGATAACTTGCGCCTAGTTGATCTTCGTCACTTCTATCATCCCCAAAGAGACCATCGGTAGGTTTAGCATTAATAATACTAGATGGAACTTTTAAAAATACACCAAGTGCTGTGACTTGAGATTTCATTAGGTCTGCAATGGGACTAATATCAACACCTCCATCACCATATTTAGTAAAAAATCCCACGCCAAAATCCTCTACTTTATTTCCTGTACCAACTACTAAAGATGTGTTGATACCTGCCATATAATACAAGCAGCTCATACGTAACCTAGCTCTAGTATTAGCAAGGGTTAATTGTAAAATTGCTTCATTATCTGTTTTTGGGAATCCTTGGACAAATGTATCAAACGATTCTGTGAGGTCTAAGGTTGTATTTTGTACGTTAGAGTGATTTTCTTTTAACCATTTAATATGCTCTTTTGCTCTATCCATCTGACTTTGTTGCTGATGAATTGGCATTTCTACACATAATACAGGCAGAGTTGTTTTGGCACAAAGTGTTGAAACTACAGCGGAATCGATACCCCCTGATATCCCTATCACAAATCCCTTAACATTGGCTTTTTTAGCATATTCTACCAACCAATTTACTATGAACTGGCTTACCTGGTTTGCTTGGAAATTATTAATTAGCATAGTGTTTAAAATTAGATGATTAATAGAAGTATCTTTTTATCTTTGTAACTTTACTTAGTACAATTACTATGGTTATAAATTTCAAATTTACTAATTTATTAAGAGTTAGTAATCTTCTTGTTTTATTTTTATTGATAGGATGCAACTCTAAAGATAGCGATCTACAAAGACAAATAGCTAAAATACCTATAGAAAGTACAATTGTTCGTTTTGATCAGTTGTTCTTTGATAGTTCACCAGATAGTTTAAATCAGGTGAAAAAAGATTTTCCTTTTCTATTCACTTCTGATGTACCAGATCAATTTTGGCTTGATAAGAAAAAAGACACCTTATTTCAAGAATTAAACCACCAGGTAAATACTGTTTTTACCCCGAGTGATCTTGAAAAAATAAATGAAGATTTAATTAGATTTTTTCAGCATGTAAAGTACTACTTTCCTGAGCAAAGTGCTCGTAAAGAGGTTATCACGCTGATTACAGAAGTAGATATGCAAACAAAGGCTGTTTATGCAGATAGTCTAGTGTTTATTTCTTTGGATACATATTTAGGGCAGGAGCATAAATTTTATCAAGGCTTTGCTAAATATTTACGTGTAGATTTTAATGAGAATAAAATTCTACCAGATTTATCAAAAAATTTTGTGCAACAGAATATCACACCCCTTAGAGAGAGGACTTTTATTTCTCAAATTATTTTTCAAGGGAAAATTCTTTATGCACAACAAACATTATCGCCTTGGGTAAGTAAAGCTAACCTTCTTGGTTATACAGACATGCAGTTGGTGTGGTGTAAGGACAATGAAGAACAAATGTGGCGTTACTTTTTGGATAATGATTATTTATATTCCACGGACCTAAAATTGAATAAACGCTTTGTGGAGCCAGCGCCATTTTCTAAGTTTTATCTAGAGATTGATGATCATGCGCCTGGTAAAGTCGGAGCCTGGCTAGGTTGGCAGATAGTAGATTCGTATATGAAAAATAATAATGTAACTTTGCAGGAGCTTTTAGATAAAAGTTCTGACGAAATTTTTCAAAAATCAAAATATAAACCTAAGAAATAATGAGTAAGAATAAGAATAAGGTTTCTGATATTAATATTAGAGTAGAATTAGACGAAAACAAAGTTCCTGAAAAAATTCTTTGGAACGCTAAAGATGGAGGAATTGAAGCGGCTCGTTCCAAAGCTATGTTATTATCTGTTTGGGATGATAAAGTACAAGAAACATTGCGTATTGATTTGTGGACAAAAGATATGCCTGTCGATGAAATGAAAAAGTTCTTTCATCAGACTTTAGTTGCCATGGCTGATACTTATGAGAAAAGTACTCAAGATAAAAAGATGGCCGATACAATGCGTGATTTCTGTGCTTATTTTGCAGAAAAAACCGAATTGTTAAAAGAATAAATTAAAATGCCCCAAATTAGTAATACT
>CANROJ010000042.1 GCA_947632215.1 uncultured Flavobacterium sp.
TGCCTTAGCTCAGTTGGTAGAGCAAAGGACTGAAAATCCTTGTGTCCCTGGTTCGATTCCTGGAGGCACCACAAATTTCTTAACTATAAAGCACAATAGGTGCCTTAGCTCAGTTGGTAGAGCAAAGGACTGAAAATCCTTGTGTCCCTGGTTCGATTCCTGGAGGCACCACCTAGTTTGAAAATCCTATGTTCGTCATAGGTTTTTTTCTTTTTAGAAAAAAAAGTCTTTTTGAATTATTTTATTTTTAGGTGCCTTAGCTCAGTTGGTAGAGCAAAGGACTGAAAATCCTTGTGTCCCTGGTTCGATTCCTGGAGGCACCACTAAAACAAAACTTCAAGATTTATCTTGGAGTTTTTTCATTTTATAGCTTTTCTACCTAATGCATGACAAACTGCTTTGGCAGTAATACTCAAAAGTAAGAGTGTCTTTGTAGTAGAAATTTTAAAATAAAAAGACCATTTTTCAATTAAAATGGTCTTTTTATTTATTTATTTAATGTCTGAAACTGAAGAGTTAATCTTTTTACTTCAAATTCTGCCTCTGTTACTTTTGTTTGTAATTTTAAAAGAGAAGCTTTTGTTTTTAGTACCTCCATGGTAGTTGTTTTACCTAAGGCATGCTTTGTCTCAAACTTAGTTGTAGCTTTATGCAATTTATCTTGTGCTTTGTGAAGCTTTGTTGTTGCTTTGTCTAATTTGTTTTGAGTCTTTATGATGTCTTGTTGTTTCTTTAAGGCTCTTTTATGTTCTTTTTCTTGTTGTTTTTGAGTTTTAAGTTCTGCTTTAAGTTTTTGTTTTGCTATTTTTTGCTCTTGTTTTAAGCGCTTAGCATCATTTAAATCATTTTCTAAGGCAAGTTGCTCAATTTGTATTTTAGAGTCAAGAACAGCTTTTTCATGGGCTATGCTCTCTACACCTTGGTTTAAAACTTCAACCGAGTTAGTGTTTATTTTTTCTTGTGCGTTGGCTATAGTCACAGCCAGAAACAAGGTTGCTGTTAAAAAGAAATTTCTTATCATTTATTTGTATTTAATGTAATTTGTGATAATATTAGTATTGAGTAATCTTTAGATAATTACCATTCATTTATTTTATTTGCGTCAAGCTTTAAGAAGATAAAAAGTAGAATAGTAAAGGAAATTAAGCTTGATCCCCCATAGGAAAAGAAAGGTAATGGTACTCCAATGGTGGGGAATAATCCAATTAACATGGATAAATTAAAGGCAAAGTGGATAAATAGAAAACATATCACACAATAACCATAGACACGATTAAATCGCTTTTTTTGCTTTTCGGTTAGATATATTAGTCTATAGAATAAACATAGGAAAAGTAGGATTACTATGCTAGCTCCTGTAAATCCCCATTCTTCCCCTACAGTGGTAAAGATATAATCGGTATGTTGTTCAGGTACAAATCCACCTTTGGTTTGGGTACCTTCTAGAAAACCTGTTCCTGTCCAACCCCCAGAGCCTATTGCGATAATGGATTGATTTAAATTATAGCCCTCAGCTTGCATATTAACGTCTTCTCCAATTAAAACGTTAATACGGTCCTTTTGGTGGGGTTCTAATACTTCATCATATACATAATCTATTGAAAGCACGAAGACAGACATTACAAGTGTTATACCAATATATATAAAAGGGTTTCTTTGTATACTTTTATTCATGTAGAAATGAAGTATTACTATAAGGGCTATAACTGCTATTATAATCAGTGGCTTGATTATTAGGGAACTAATAAAAAGCACACAACTTATAAATCCAGTCCATAAATACCAACTTGGTAAGCCTTCCCTATAGAGTACAAAGATTAGAGATACAAATAGCATGGCACTTCCGGTATCATGCTTTAGAATAAGTAGGGTAGGTAGTGCGATAATACAAAGAGCGGTTAACTGCTCTTTTAAGGTAGCTAGATGCTCTTGGTTATCTGAAAGATACTTAGCTAGTAGTAGGGCGGTGGTGGTCTTTACAAACTCCGAGGGTTGTATACCAAAGCCTCCAATAGCGTACCAGTTAGTTTGACCTTTGACGCTTTTCCCAAATACAAATAGACCCAAAATAGACAGTAGTCCAATTACATAAAATATAAGGGCATACTTTTCATAAAACTTTGCATCTATGGCTAGAACTAATACAATAATTGGTAAAGTGGCAAAAATGAACATAAGTTGTCGTCCATAGATTTGATCTAAATCAAATATGGATGTAGTAACTGCTGGAAGTGATGCCGAGTAAATATTAATCCATCCCGCGAATACCAGTAGAAAGTAGATTAGAATGGTAATCCAATCTATATTTTTATGTACACTAACACTTCTCATTATTTATTAGCCTTAGGTGTGTTGTTGTATAATTGTAAAACTTTGTCATATTCATTTTGTAGGCTACCGTTTACCATTCTAGTTTCTAGATCCTTTCTTACAACCTCCTCTAAAAGATATTTTTGCAACATTAGCGAGCTAATAGGTGCAGCCCAACGAGAACCCCAATAACCATTCTCTATAAAAACTGCAATAACTATTTGAGGATCTTCCACTGGTGCGAAAGCAACGAAAACCGAGTGGTCTGTTAATTGGTGTCTTTTACCATTTATTCTAGTAAAGTTTTCCACTGTCCCTGTTTTACCACCCATTTCTAATTCTGCCACTGCTACTCCTCTTCCTGTACCTGTGTGAAATACTTCATTCATCCCTTTGATGATTACATCAAAGTGCTCAGGGTCTATGGTGGTTACGTGTTTTGTGGTAAATTTAGGATCTATTTCATGGTGCTCTATGTTTTTTATAATATGTGGGGTGTAATAATAACCCTTGTTAGCTACTGCTGCAAATGTATTGGCAAGTTGCATAGGTGTCATACTAATTTCTCCCTGACCAATAGAGTTAGAGATTGTTGTGGTGCTACGCCATCCTCCATTTGGATACCATCTATCATAATACTCAGAATTGGGGATATGTCCTTTTCTTCCTTCGGGTAAATCATAACCTAGGAATTGTCCCAGCCCAAAACTTTGTAAGTGTTTATGCCAGGCATCGATTCCTTCTTTTGGAGAATTATATTTTTCAATAACTCTTTTATAGGTTTGAGCAAAGTAAGTATTACAACTTTTTGCTGTAGCTTCATATACGTTCCATGAACCGTGGTCATGGCATCCCATCCAAGCACCTCTTCCATAGAAAAATCCTCCGTTACATGGAAAAGTGGTTCCTGGGGTAATTACTCCTTCTTGTAGTCCAATTAAGGCTGTCATCATCTTAAAAGGTGAACCAGGAGAGTATTCTCCTGACAATACTCTATTGTAAAGAGGTTTTGCTAATGAGTCATTATAAAGGGCTGTATAATTTTTAGAACGATCTCGACCTACAAGTAGGTTTGGATCATAGGAAGGTGCATTTACAAGAGCTAGAATCTCGCCTGTTTTGGGTTCAATAGCTACAATACCACCTCTTTTGTTTTGCATTAAAAGCTCACCATAAGCTTGTAGATCACTATCTATGGTAAGAGTGATATCTTCTCCTTTTTTAGCTAATGTGTCGTATATTCCATTTTTAAAAGAACCGATTTCTCTGTTGAAGCGGTCTCTTTGTATGTATTTCACTCCTTTTTCTCCCCTTAGAATGTTTTCATATTCTTGCTCTATACCTTGAATTCCAATAAGGTCTCCTGGTCTGTAGTAAGGATTTTTTTTAATATTACCTTCCGTTACTTGACGTATATATCCAAAAATATTAGCCCCCGAACTAACTTGGTAGTCTCTAAGGGATCGTTTTTGAATATAAAAGCCATTGAAGTGTCTTATTTTCTCCTGGAAAGCAGCATATTCTGCTTTACTTAATTGTGGTAAGAAGATAGAGGGTAGTCTAGGACTGTATTTTCTGGCTTTTTCTAATTTAATTTTAAAGTCCTCTATGGGAACTTGTAATAAATCACATAATGCTAAGGTGTCTATATCCACTACTTCACGTGGAATAACCATTATGTCATACGATGGTTGATTGGCAATTAATAATTTACCATTTCTATCAAAAACATAGCCTCTCTCAGGATATTCGTATACAATCTTTAATGCATTATTTTCAGACTTTTTGATATAAGTATCATCCATTATTTGGAGATAAAAAAGTCGACTTAATATAATTATAGTGATTACCGCAATGCTAAGTGGTAGTAGATACTTTCTCATTTTCTAGCAGGTTTGAGTAAAAATATAATTAAAATACAAGTTACCAATGTGGCAAAAAAGGTTAGTATAATGCGAATGGCTAACTCTAAAATAAAGTCAAAACGCAGAAATTCTAAAGTGAATAATACTACATGGTGTATTAATATACAAATGGCTAAGTATCCAAAGACTTCTAAAGATTTGAAGATGTCGTTTGTAACCTTTTTATATATATTTAAGTTGTGATATTCATAAGAAATACCAAAGGAGAATTTTAAGATAGAAGGTCTTGAGAAAGCTAATATTAATGCCGCCGCCGCATTGACTCCTCCAGAGTTCTCAAAGATATCAATACATAAACCCATTAAAAAACTAGATAGGTAAAATAAAGCTTTATTGCCATTAACCGGATATAAAATAATAAATAAAATATATGGGTATGGATTAATAAAGGTGAATAAGTCTATATTGTTAAAAATAAGAACCTGTGCCAATAATAGGCAAGTAAATCTTACGATATTCGATAATACAATACTATTCATTTTAATTACTCTGTTCTAATTCATTAATTTCTAAGATATCATTATTCTTTAAAACGTAAACATACCCTAAATTTGTCATGTCATTGAACAGACGGACAGAAATTGTGAAATAATTAGAACTTTCTGTGGTATATGCTTTGTCAATTATTCCAATGGGAATGTTTTCTGGAAAGATGGTAGATCTTCCCCCGGTTACAATGGTATCTCCTTTGTAAATTTCTGCTAGTCTTGGAACGTCAGTTAAATTTACATAGCCTGTGTTTTTTCCATCCCATTTTAGAGAGCCAAAATGGTTTGAACCTTTTATTTTGGCATTTATTTGAGATTTTATATTTAATATACTTTGAACAGTTGAATAGTTGGAAGAAGATTTTTCTACGATACCTATGACTCCTTTGCTATTTATAACTCCTAAGTCTTTATGTATGTTTTGTTTGGTTCCTCCTTTGATCGTTAAATAGTTTTCCTTGGTGTTAAAACTGTTTTTAATGACCTTTGCCACTATAATAGAATAGTTTGGTAATTCTGTAGGACGTAGCTTTTGTATTTCTATAGAATCTGATGGAGATATCGTATTATATACAATGGATTTTAAATAGGCGTTTTCCGATACAAGAGCGTCATTTTCGCTTTTTAGATGTACGTACTCTTTTAAATCGTTGACATTTTCGTATACGTAGCCTGTCACATCGTTTGCTGAACTAATATAAGAACTCTTGTGAAAAGCATGAGTTCTTATAATTAGCGCAAGCGATATGAATAAAAGCAGCAAAAACAGTAATTTAGCACTGTTTTTAATAAAAAAGTTAATTATCTGCTGCATAGTTGTTTATTTATTTGATAAGTACACTTTTGTATTTATCAATATTTTTAATAGCTAAACCTGTTCCTCTAACTACTGCACGAAGTGGATCTTCAGCTATATATACAGGTAGGTCTGTCTTTTGAGATATTCTTTTATCTAAACCTCTTAATTGAGAACCACCTCCTGCTAAGTAAATACCAGTATTGTAAATATCGGCAGCTAATTCAGGTGGAGTTTGAGATAATGTTTCCATTACAGCATCTTCTACACGTTGAATTGACTTATCTAAAGCTTTAGCTATTTCTCTATAAGATACGGTAACTTGTTTTGGTTTTCCTGTTAATAAGTCACGCCCTTGAACAAGCATATCATCCGGTGGGGTTTCCAAATCTTCTGTTGCAGCTCCTATTTGAATTTTTATTTTTTCTGCTGTACTTTCTCCAACAAATAAGTTGTGTTGGGTTCTCATATAATAAATAATATCATTAGTGAAAACATCTCCAGCAATCTTCACAGATTTGTCGCAAACTATTCCTCCAAGAGCAATTACCGCTATTTCTGTAGTTCCTCCCCCTATATCTACAATCATGTTACCTTTGGGTTGCATAATATCAACACCAATTCCAATGGCTGCACTCATAGGTTCATGAATTAAATAAACCTCTTTACCGTTTACGCGTTCGCAAGACTCTTTAACTGCACGCATTTCTACTTCTGTAATACCCGATGGAATACAAACGATCATACGAAGTGCAGGAGTGAACAGTTTTTTTCTTAAGGCCGGAATGCTCTTGATAAAAAGGCTTATCATTTTTTCAGATGCGTCGAAATCAGCAATAACTCCGTCTTTTAAAGGGCGAATGGTCTTAATATTACCGTGAGTTTTACCTTGCATAAGGCTCGCTTCTTTTCCTACAGCAATAATTTTTCCCGTTGTTCTATCACGGGCTACAATAGATGGGTTATCTACCACCACTTTCCCATCGTGAATGATAAGAGTATTGGCTGTACCTAGGTCAATAGCGATGTCCTCGGTCATAAAATCAAAAAATCCCATAAAATTAAAAAGGCTTTTAGAGTTAATATTTAATACTACGCAAAAGTAATAAATTAATGTTTAAAATGACGTGTTCCAGTAAATACCATTGCCATATTATTTTGATCGCAATATTTGATACTTAATTCGTCTTTAATTGAACCACCTGGTTGAATTACAGAAGTTATGCCTGCTTTGTCAGCAATCTCAACACAATCAGGGAATGGGAAGAAGGCATCACTAGCCATAACAGCCCCATTTAAATCAAAACCGAAAGATACTGCTTTTTCAATTGCTTGACGAAGTGCATCTACTCTGGATGTTTGTCCAGTTCCAGAGGCATATAATTGAGAGTCTTTTACCAGAACGATTGTGTTTGATTTTGTATGTTTAGAAATTTTAGAAGCGAATATTAAATCATCAATTTCTCTTTCTGTTGCTTGCTTATTAGTTACCTTAGTTAGGTTTTCTTTTCTATCAGTAATATTGTCTTTATCTTGTACTAAGATTCCGTTTAAGCAAGTTCTAATTTGTTTAGTAGGTAAATCTATAGGATTTAATACTAATATAATTCTGTTTTTCTTTTCTTTTAATATCTCTACTGCTTCTTGGTCATATTGTGGAGCGATAATAACCTCACAAAATAGTTGATTAATTTCAAGAGCTGTTTCTTTATCTATCTTCTTGTTACTAATTAAAACACCTCCAAAGGCTGAAGTTGGATCTGCTGCCAAAGCATCTAAATATGCTTGCTTGATTGTATCTCTTTGTGCAACACCACAAGCATTGTTGTGTTTTAAAATAGCAAACGTTGGTTTGTCATCAATAAACTCATTCATTAAGCTCACAGCCGCATCTACATCTAAAAGATTATTATAGGATAACTCTTTACCGTTAAGTTTTTCAAATAGAGAATCAAAATCTCCGTAGAACTCTGCACTTTGATGTGGGTTCTCACCGTAGCGTAATGTTGTAGCCTGGTCAATGCTAATTTTTAGAATATTACTTTGGTTTTGATTAAAGTAATTAAAAATAGCAGAATCATAATGAGAAGAAGTATGGAAAGCTCTTGTGGCTAAGTATTGTCTTTGCTCTAAAGTAGTTGCTCCTTGGTTATCTACTAAGATTTGTAGAAATGTAGGATATTGTTCTACAGAAGATACAATAGTGGTGTCTTTAAAGTTTTTAGCAGCAGCTCTAATTAGAGAAATACCACCTATATCAATTTTTTCTATTATTTCTTGTTGACTTGCTCCTTGAGCAACTGTTTTTTCAAATGGATATAAATCTACAATAACTAAGTCAATTTGTGGTATGTTAAACTCTTTCATTTGTTCAACATCACTTGGATTGTCTTGTCTGTTTAAGATTCCTCCAAAAACTTTCGGATGAAGAGTTTTGACTCTACCTCCTAAAATAGAAGGATAATCAGTAACATCTTCTACGGCTATTACATCAATGCCTAGATTTTTTATGAATGTTTCTGTTCCTCCTGTTGAATAGATAGTTACATTGTGCTTATGTAATTCTCTTACAATTGGTTCTAGTCCGTCTTTATCGAAAACGGAGATTAAAGCGGACTTGATTTTTTTTGTTGTTGTTGTGTTCATGTTGAATTTTTAAATAAGACGCAAAATTAAGTATTGTAAGTGTAATTATGAAGTTTAAAACAGAAGTTTTATCTTTATTTATTAATTATATTTTGTAACGAAGTACTTTTTTTTTCGTCTTATATATATTAAATATATGTTTTTAACTCCAATAGACTATGGTTCTGTATTTTAGATTATTTTCGAGTAGTTTTTATTTTGCTATTAATGCCCTTCGAACTAATAAGTTAAGAGCTGTTTTATCTCTTTTAGGAGTAACTGTTGGAATATTTTCTATTATCGCCGTTTTAGCGGCCGTAGATTCTTTAGAAAAAAACATTAAACAAGAGTTAAGTAGTTATGATTCAACTCTTATTTATTTGTTTCATTCTTCTTTTGGACCAACAGATATTCCCAAGTGGAAACAGGAACAATTTCCAGAGGTTAGCTATGAAGAGTATGAATATTTAAAGCGAACCATGCCTGGATTAGAATATATGAGTTATACTTTATTTGTAAATAGAGAAAATATATCCTATGATGGAAATTATGCTAATTCCACAAATGTGCAAACCGGGGGTGTGGATACTCAGTTTTTAGATAATCTTAAGATAGACCAGGGTAGATTTTTCAATGAAAGCGAGGAGGCTAGTGGAGCATTCGTTGTTGTCCTAGGTTATGAGGTGGCACAAAGTTTATTTAAAGACCAAGATGCATTGGGAAAGAAAGTTAGACTTTATGGGCGTAATTTCAATGTTATCGGTGTTTTAGAAAAGCAAGGAGCCAGTAGTGTAACTATAGGGGATAGTGTGGATGAAAAGGCGTATATACCAACTAATACTATTCGTATGCTTTTTGGGGATAATAGCCAGGCAACTACATCTGTTATTGTTACAAAGCCATTTTCTGACTATTCAGTGGATACTTACGAGGCAGAGTTGAAAAGTAGATTGAGGATTTTTAGAGGATTAAAAGTAGATGAACAAGATAATTTCTTTGTGAATGTTTTCTCAGGTCTCTTGGATTTTATTGACAATATGATTGCACAAATGAACGTAGTGGGATGGATCGTAAGTGGCTTTTCTTTACTTGTTGGAGGCTTTGGAATTGCCAATATTATGTTTGTTTCCGTTAAGGAAAGGACTCATTTAATAGGGGTGCAGAAAGCTATTGGGGCTAAGAATCATTTTATCCTATTGCAGTTCTTATTCGAGGCTATATTACTTGCTCTAATAGGAGGGATAATAGGAGTTGTTTTAGTATGGTTAATTGCAGTACTGGTGAGTTCTCTAACTGATTTTCATTTTGTTCTTAGCCTATATAACGTTGCTTTGGGACTTGGTATTTCTAGTGTTATTGGAGTTTTGTCCGGTTATTTTCCTGCCAGAAGTGCAGCGCATTTAGATCCAGTAGAGGCAATCAGATCTGGACAGTAAATTAATTCAAATCAAAGATTAAAACAGTACTTTGAATTGTTATAATATAAAAAAAAGCACCTTTTAAGGTGCTTTTTTAATTATCTCATTGGACGATTTAGAACTAAATCTAAATATTGGTTTACTTGATTTTTAAGGTTTTTACGGTGAACTATAAAGTCTAAGAAACCATGTTCTAATAAAAACTCTGAAGTTTGAAAACCTTCTGGTAAATCTTTCCCTGTTGTGTCTTTAACAATTCTAGGTCCAGCAAACCCAATCAATGCTCCAGGCTCTGCAATGTTAATGTCTCCAAGCATTGCGAAAGAAGCAGAAATACCTCCTGTTGTAGGATCTGTACATAGTGAAATGTAAGGTATTTTAGCATCGCTTAATTGTGCAAGCTTTGCAGATGTTTTAGCCATTTGCATTAATGAAAATCCAGCTTCCATCATACGAGCTCCTCCGGATTTTGAAATCATCATAAATGGAATTTTGTGCTTTAAAGAGTAATCGATCCCTCTTGCGATTTTTTCTCCTACTACTGAGCCCATTGATCCACCAATGAATGCGAAATCCATCGCAGCAACTACTAATTTTTCTCCTTTTGATTCTCCAACAGCAACTCTAACCGCATCTTTCAATTGGGTTTTAGTTGTTGCTTCTTTTAAACGATCTACATATTTTTTGGTATCCTCAAATTTTAAAATATCTTTTGAAGATAGGCTTTTGGCTAATTCCTTGTAGTCGTTGTTGTCAAAAAGAATTTCGAAATATTCTTTACTACCAATGCGAACATGGTAACCATCCTCTGGAGATACCCATAGGTTATCTGCTAGTTCGTCAGAATCAATAATTTTTCCAGTCGGAGATTTATACCATAGTCCTTTTGGAACATCTTTCTTGTTTTCTGTTGGTGTTTGAATTCCTTTTTCTTTCCTTTTAAACCAAGCCATAAAATGATTGTTTTGTTTATATTAAGTTTGAAAGCAAGGAGACTATAACGTATGTACGTTATTTAAGTCTTTAAAAGCTTGTTCTAGACGCGCAATTAAAGTTAGTTCTCCTTGTCTAACCCAAGCTCTAGGATCATAATATTTCTTATTAGGAATATCATTACCCTCTGGGTTACCTATTTGAGTTTTTAAATAGTCTATTTTTTGCACCATATAATCTCTTACTCCTTCTGTGTATGCAAACTGAGTATCTGTATCGATATTCATTTTAATTACACCATAGTTGATAGCTTCTTGGATTTCTTCTTGAGATGATCCAGATCCACCATGGAATACGAAATCAATTGGGTTGTGTGCTAAATTAAATTTTTCTGACACATAATCTTGAGAGTTACGTAAAATAATAGGTGTTAATTTTACGTTTCCTGGTTTGTATACCCCATGAACGTTACCAAATGCAGCAGCGATAGTAAAACGAGGACTTACTTTTGATAGTTCTTCGTAAGCATAAGCTACTTCTTGTGGTTGTGTGTATAGACGAGAACTATCTACATTTGTATTATCTACTCCATCTTCTTCTCCTCCAGTGATTCCCAATTCTATTTCAAGTGTCATTCCTAATTTATCCATACGTTCTAAGTATGCTTTAGAAATAGCAATGTTTTCTTCGATTGGTTCTTCAGAAAGGTCAATCATGTGAGAACTAAATAACGGTTTACCGTACATTTTCATATGTTCTTCTCCTGCATCTAAAAGACCATCAATCCATGGAAGTAAATTTTTAGCACAGTGATCAGTATGTAATATAACTGTTACTCCATAAGCTTCGGCCAAGGCGTGCACATGTTTTGCTCCAGCGATAGCTCCAGCAATAGCTGATTTTTGGTTCTCATTAGACAGACCTTTACCTGCTAAAAAAGAAGCCCCACCATTAGAGAATTGAATAAAAACAGGAGCATTTAATTTTGCGGCAGTTTCCATTACAGCATTAATAGTACTTGAACTAGTTACGTTTACTGCTGGTAATGCGAATTTTTTTTGTTTCGCATATTTGAAAATGTCTTGCACTTGATCTCCAAATGCAACCCCTGGTTTAATATTGTGTGCCATTTGTTGTGTGTTAAAAAGTTTGGACAAAAATACTAATTATTATTTGATTAGAAAGGATAATTAATCCCAACATTTATTACAGACTCCTTAAAGGTAAATTCTTGGAACCACTTTCGTTGAGTTTCAATCGAAGGGTTGTATGTCTTGAATCCCATGTCTAATCGAAATACAAAGAAACTAAAATCGTATCGGATTCCAAAGCCTGTGGCAACTGCTATATCTTTTAAGGAGGAAATTCCATTAAAGGTATAGTTTGGATCTTTGATGTCATCAAATATATTCCAAATATTGGAAGCATCCATAAAAAAGGCCCCATACCACGGACCTGTGATATTAAAGCGATATTCAAGTGATCCTAATATTTTCATATTAGCTTCATTAAAATCATTAATTCCTCCACTTCGACCTGGACCTAAACGGTAGGATTGCCATCCTCTATTATCGTTGGATCCTCCCCCAAAATAACTTCTTGAGAATGGGATAGAATTAGAGTTACCATAAGGTAGGGCTAATCCAGCAAAAGTTCGCATAGCAAGAACTCTTTTTCGTCCTAAATCCCAGTATTTTACGAATTCAATTTCTGTTTTTAGGTATTGAGAAAATTCGACATCAAATAAGGTTTTGTTGCCTGTTGGTCCTCTTTTGTCGTTTTTACTAGTTAGCAGATCTAAAAGTGTTCCCGCTGATTCAATTTTGGCTCTTAAAGTATAGAAGTTATTATCATTTATACTTGTTTTTGTACTTCTTGTAAATAATATATTAGAAGCAAAAATTAAATTGTTCTCAGAAAGGCGTACTCTTCTTTCCTCTATTCCTCTTATTACGCCGTAGTCTTGTGAGGTAATACCTAACGGGTTGGCACTGTCTAAGGCAAGATCAATAAAATCATTAGGTGCATCATTTGTTAACCAAAGATCACCATAAGGATCAAAATAATCTGATGGGAGTTCACTTTTATAGTCTTGTGCAATATAGTTTAATCTATTGTAGGAGTTTTTATAAACGCTAAAGTAATTACCTGGATTTGTGTTTCTAACATATTGTGCGTTAACTAGATCTAAACTAAAAGAATTGTTTTTAGAGGGAGTCCATCGGTAATTGATTATCCCTGTAAAGTTGTCTTTGTCTAAACCGATATTTCGCTGCCTAGAAATACCAAAGCCCATGGTAGTGGTAGGTAACATTGATTTTGGTATTACCCGATCAGTACTAATGGGAAAGAATACCCTAGGGAAACTTAGCTTTACATCTGCTCCATATTCGGTAACGTTAAAAAACACATTATTGGGATTGTTCATCTGTCTAGATGAACCAATATTTCCTTTGAGAGAGAATTCCAATATTTCAGCACCTTTGAAAACATTTCTAAAAAGCAGACCTACACCTGCGGCGATACCAAAATCCTGAATATTAGAGTGAGTCACATCAAAGGAGGGACTGAAAGTTTTGCGCTTACGAGAAGTAAGGTAAATATTTGTAATTAAAGATGATCCAGTTGAGTCTCTCTTGTCTTCAATATATTCTATAACTGGATAATTAAAAACTCTTAGATTACTAATAGATCTACTGGTTAAAATACGTCTTGAATCACTAAATAAACTTCCTTTTGTAATAAAGATAGCATCTGTGATGGCTTTAGGTTTGTATTGTAATTTACTAGAGCTGAAGATATGAAAACCTTTATGCTGTATACTATCTAAGTCATACTCCTTGGCATTACCACTTTGATCGGTGTATATATTTACATCACTAATGGTATATAGCTTAAAAGGCTCTTGTACTAATTGGTCATCTACTTTTACAGTTCTTGGTTCGACAATTAAATTGATATTAGCTTTTTGTTTTACTCCAAGTACAGTGTCTACTTCGTATCGAATGTTTAATTCTTGAAAGTAATAAGCTCCATTGTTTCTAAAGTCAGCTGTTATTCTTTTTCGTTCTTGGTCAAAATTGGCTACATCAAATACGGTATTGGGTTGGATGTAACTCTTAGATTTGTTTTTATCAAAAATCTCTTGTAAAGCTTTAGTTGAAAAAGAGTTGCTAATACTATCAATATAGTATGGCTCCCCGGTTTGAATATCATAGGTAGCTTTGACTTTTTTAGCACCAAGAGTATCCACCTGCACTGCTACTTTAGTGTCAAAGTATCCTTTGTTGAAAAAGTAGTTTTTTAGCCGGATCAAAGATTGAGCACTACGCATGGTGTCGTATATTACTGGTGCTTCCCCGGTGGTTATTAAAAAATTGTTCAAACCCGAGATGACAAAAGATTCTCCTAAGCGATTAATCTGCTTTTCAGAAAGTAACCAAGTTAAGTTTTTATTGGTTTTTGGGTGTTCATAAAGCCAGTTGTGATATAGTGAATCTGCATTTTGTTTTGCAAGATTATACATATGCAAGCGCAGTCGCAAACCTATAAAAGGAATGGAACTATTTGCTTGTTGGTAAAGAAGATTACTAACTTCTTCTTTATTGTTCTGTTTATCGTTTTCAATAATGGTATTGTTCATTAAAAGCATGCTTCCATCAGGAACTCTTTTGGTTAAAGAGCAGGAAAAAAAACTTATGCTTACTAATAGAATTAATACTATTTTTGTTAAAAATTTACTCAAGGCCTTGTGTGTCTATAATAGTTCAAAAATACATTTTTTATGGTTACGAAAAACCAAATAAAGTTAATTAAAAGTTTACATCAAAAAAAGTACCGTAAAATTCATGGGCTCTTTATTGCTGAGGGGGTTAAGGTTGTAGAGGAATTAATTGCTTCTAGTATCGTATTAGAACATTTATATGTCGTAGGAGATTCTGATTTCCAGGTAAGTTCTAATAAAGTTACACAGATCTCAAGTAGTGATATGCAGAAAGTATCTGCACTTTCCTCACCCAGTGAAGTCTTAGGGGTTTTTTATTGTCCTATTTCTAAACAAGTCGACTATAGTGACTTGGTTGTGGCTTTAGACGATGTGCGTGATCCAGGTAATTTAGGTACTATTATCCGATTATGTGATTGGTTCGGTATAAAACACATTATTTGTACTACCTCTAGCGTTGATGTATTTAATCCAAAAGTTGTCCAATCAACTATGGGATCCATCACAAGGGTTAATGTTGTCTATGCAGATATTACAGAGTTAATAAAGAATAATGCAAAGCATTCTGCGGTATATGGTACTTTTATGGAAGGGGATAATATTTATAAAACACCTCTTGCCCAAGACGGTATTATAGTTTTTGGTAATGAAGCTAATGGTATATCAAAAGAGGTGACATCTCTAGTTAGTAAGAAAATATGTATTCCTCGTTTTGGGGATTTACAACAAACAGAAAGTTTAAATGTAGCAATGGCTACCTCTATTGTTCTTAGTGAATTTCGACGAGGTATGTAAGAGTAAAAAGCTAAAAGATATAATAAAATTAAAAAGCCTTATAAAAATTACTTTCAAAGTGTTTTTATAAGGCTTTTTTATTATTAGTGAAAAGTAAAGTTAATGAAAACCCCTCTGCTTTTCATAGATGTTATGCCTGAAGTCCAGGGACTATCTTGACTATTATCATGAATCAATTCATTATCTAGACCAAAAACTCCTCGTATGGAGGGAGAGAATTTGAAATATTGGAAGTAGATATCAATACCGGCTCCGAGTTCATAATTGTAGGTCCACTTTTTCATTCTCCAAACCCCTTCAGAGTTATCCTCAGCTGAACTACTATTACTACTTAAATTTAAGTCGGCTGAAAACCCTCCTAATATATAGGGACGGATATTACCGGTTCTTTTTGCTGAGAACTTTAGTAATAAAGGTAAGTGAATATAGGTGCTGCCAATTTCTTTTGTGGAGGCTAGATCTAATTCCCTTTGGGTAGGAGTAGGATTTTGGTACTTGTTGTCAAAATAATTATATAAGATTGCCCTTGGGTAACTCAGAGTTCTTTTGGTGTAATATAAACCCGGTTCAAAACGAAGGTCTAGATATTCCATCAACCGCAAATTTCCCACTAATCCAACGTTGAAACCAATAGAAGAGGTTACTTGGATTTCACTTGTATCCCTAGGAAGCTGGCCTTTATAGGTTTGTTGATATTCTTTTAGTCGGGTATAATAATCCTGGTCATAATTAATTTTATAATTATAAGAATTAAAACCCAAATAGTATCCCCAATGTATGCGTTGCTTATCCCAATCTTGTTTGTTTAACAGGGGGTTTGTTCCAAAAACCCATTGTGCAAAGCAAGGTGCTGAGCAAAAACAGACTAGTAGGATACAAAGAATTTTTCTCATATTATTTTGTAGATCTATAAATGGTAGCTACCCCCATGGTTTGAGGATAATGCTTTACATCTTTAAACCCAACTTTTGATAAAATATTGTTTAGTTGCACTCCAAATGGAAAGTTTTTGGCAGAATCAGAAAGATATTCATATGCTTTTTGATCTTGTGAGAAAAATTTACCCATTAATGGTAATAGAGTTTGAGTGTAAATAAAGTAGCCTTGTTTAAAAGGAAATTTAGTTGGCACTGATGTCTCTAAGATTACAAATACTCCACCTGGTTTTAATACGCGTAATATTTCACTTAATCCCTTTTCTAAGTTTTCAAAGTTTCGAATACCGAATCCTACTGTAATGGCATCAAAATAATTGTCTTCAAAAGGCAAGTTTTCTGAATCTCCTTGAATCATAGTTATCTTGGAGTCTAGATTTAAGGCTTTTACTTTTTGTTTTCCTACTTCCAACATTCCTGCCGACAGGTCTAAACCTGTAATGCTTACTGCATTAGATTTGGATAGTAAAATAGCTAAATCTCCAGTACCTGTAGCAATATCTAAGATGTTAACTGGATTAGTTTGGCTAACTAGCTTAAGTACTTTTTTTCTCCAACCTTGATCGGTACCTAAAGAAATCATTCTATTTAAGCTATCGTAGTTTCCCGATATATTATCGAACATTTGCTCTACTTGCTTTTTCTTTCCTAGGTCAGATTCTTTATATGGAGTTATATTTTTTGCCATTATATATTAATTTTAAGCAAATATAAATATTTAAAGCTAATAAGACCCTTTACTTAAAGGGTTAATTGCTCTAAAATAAAGCTTAACGAATAAGGGAAGTTTAAAAGCAAAAGTCTATGATGTAAGTACCTATTATACTTTTTTTGCTAGATATGCATACTGTAGTATTCTCCTTGAGCAAATTCTATAATTTCTCCTTTGCTAAAACCTAATTTTTTGTATAATTTCAATGCATCTACATTTTCAATATCAACAAGTAATCCTACTTTTTTATGACCTTGTTCTTTTGCATGCTGTATTAAGAATTCTAGGAGTTTAGTACCAATTCCTTGCCCTTGTGTACTTGCACTAACGGCTAGTGTGTCAATGTAAAATTGCTCAGGTGTTGTTTCTTGCTCGCCTATAAACGACTCGTTATAGTTTTGCTTTATATATTGTAACACGGGTTGTCTTAAAGATTCGTATTTATCCCCATTATAACCAGTAATGCAACCTACGATTTCTTGCTCTTGGTCTAAGGCTACAAATGTATTTTGATAACTATATAAATTATCGGGTTGTTGGAAAAAATGCGTTAAAAAAGTAATTGCCTGTTCTATATCCTGTTTATCAATATAGTTAAATACAATATCCTCCATGGCTTGTAGCATTAATTCAGGGACTATATCGGCATCTTGCTTTGTGGCTTGTCTTATTGTAATATCCATAGTACAATGTTATATGAGTTATAAAAATCAAAGGTACAAAGGATTTTAGTACCAATAATTTTTGTTACTCTTTTTTAGTGTTCTTTTTAAGTAGTTCTTGCTTTTTCTGGGCTGCAATGCCTACCCAAAGAGGACTTACATTTTTAATGTTTAAATTAGTGGGATCAAATATAGGGTCTTTTCCTTCTTTGAATTGTTTAATATAATCATCTAAGGCTATCATGGCAGGTTTGTAGAGTAGCAGAATAGCTATGAAGTTTAACCAAGCCATAGCTCCAACTCCTATATCTCCAATAGCCCAAGCTGTACTAGGTTCATTGATGGCAGAAAAATATACATTAGTTAATATGATCCCTCTCATTATCCAGCGTAGAATAATATTTTTCTTTTTACTTAGGTAGTCAAAGTTTGTTTCGGCTATAAACAAGTAGGACATGATGGTAGTAAGGGCAAAGAATGTTAAGGCTATTGCTATAAACTGGGTTGCTACAGAGGGAAACTGAGTGGCAATGGCTTTGATGGTATAACCAGCTCCGGGTTCAACATCGGGTAAATTATTTATAATATAGTTTCCTGTGGTGTCCACCACATTGTACTGATTGGTAAAAAGGATCATAAAGGCAGTAGTAGAACAAACAAATAAAGTATCTATATATACAGAAAAGGCCTGTACTAATCCTTGTTTAACAGGATGGGATGTTTCTGATGCCGCTGCCGCGTGAGGACCTGTTCCTTGTCCAGCTTCATTAGAATAAATACCTCTTTTTACTCCCCAGGCAATAGCTGCTCCAAAGACTCCACTAAAGGCTGCTTCTTGATTAAAGGCTGCGCGTATAATTAGCATAAATACATCTGGAATTAGCTTGTAATTTATTCCAATAATTACAAGAGCCATTAAGATATAGGCTGTGGCCATAAATGGAACTACTACTTGAGCAACTCTTCCCACGTTTTTAGCTCCGCCAAAAACAGTGATGGCTAGGAAAAAACAAATTGCAAGACCTGTGATCCATTGTGGCACTGCAAAGGCTTCTTGCACACTAATAGAAATACTATTGGCTTGTATACTAGGTAGGAACAGGGAACAGGAAATAATAGTTATTATGGAGAATAGAAATGCAAATGACTTGTTCTTCAAGCCTTGTTCAATATAAAAGGCAGGACCCCCGCAGTACTGTCCATTTGCTTCTCTTTTATAGATTTGGGCTAATGTCGATTCAATAAATGCAGAAGCACTACCTAAAAATGCAATCATCCACATCCAGAATATTGCTCCAGGACCACCAGCTGCAATTGCTGTGGCTACACCAACGATATTTCCTACACCAACACGTCCGGCAATTGCAATGGAAAATGCTTGAAATGGACTCACACCTTTTTCAGAGCCTGATTCTGTAAAAAGTAGCCTTATCATAGATCGAAAAAAGCGTACTTGTATGAATTTTGTTTTGATAGTAAAGAATAGCCCAGAAACTAAACAAAGGGCGATAAACACATCTGACCAAATAAGTTCGTTGGCGAATTTTATTGCATTTTCCATAATTGAAATTTATTCAACTCAAAAAGTAGGAATATTATATTAAAATACAAATTTTATTTTTGAACTGATTTTTCAGAAAACTAAATTTCACATGAAAGTTAACGGGGTGTTAAAACAAGATGGTTCTAAGTAATGATATCAATAGCTCGGTATACTTGACGCATTATGAGTTGATTATGTTAAAAACTCCTGTAGGTAAAAAAAGAGTTTTTTTTTGTAAAATAGGACATATGTCCCAGGGTTATATTTATAAGTAGACTAAATATAAATAGATGTTTAAAAATGATTTTTGCTCTTTTAGTAGAGTGTAAAGTAATTGTGGAAAGACATAAATAAAAAAGCCAATCTTTTAGATTGGCTTTGGTATGATTGTTAGAAACGGATACTAAATAATCCTTCTTCTTTATTTTCGATGTTTTCGAAACGCTCAGTACA
>CANROJ010000043.1 GCA_947632215.1 uncultured Flavobacterium sp.
AATCAAAGAATTTAATCAAAAAACACAAATTAATAAAGCTGCTTAACTAATTGTCCAGATTTCGTTAGGATATCCATTTATTATAAAAATGATGATAACTTAAACATGTTAGATCTGCTTGTAAGATTACAAAAAAGAAAAATTAAGTATTTTACCAGGGTTAACTTTAATATATAAATACAGAAACTATCTTAAGAAAATAAGTTTTTAAATATACTGGGCTTATAATTTAAAAATTCAATTGATAGAATCTATTTATAAAGTTTTTAGTTTAATAACAAGTAATACTGTGAATATTGATTATTATTTAAAATAACTACTTTTGGTTTATAATGTATATTATGTAAAATAGGATTTTAAAACAGCCCTCCTAGATATTTAGATTTGCTATCAGACATAGAATAATCAAATTATTAGCTTTGTTTAATCATAATGCACATTTGAGTTTAAAGTAACGACAAAAGATTGCTTTAAAACTATTGCCTTTAAAAGGTATCGTAAAATTATTTCAAACCTGTTTATTTCTCTTAAGGCTTTTATGGTATATTATTTAGTTACTAAGGTTAAAAAATTTACCTTTGATTTCTAGAAATAATCTTTTATATGCTTTATCTATTCCTTAGTATTCTTGGAAGCGTTTTAGTTGGGGTTTTATTTAAATATAGTAAAACTCTAAATACTAATATTTTCTTTATGGTTTTGTTTAACTATGTACTAACCACAGCTCTTTGCTATTTTTTCTTCAAAGTTGATCTTTCTTCTTTTTCAAAAGATTTTCCATATTGGACAACTGTATTATTAGGTTTTCTTTTACCTAGTATTTTCTTGGCTCAATACTACTCTATTGTTCATGCAGGTATTATACGAACCGATGTGGCTCAGCGTATGTCGTTGTTTATTCCAGTATTGGCTGCAATATTTATTTTTAATGAGAATATAAGTTTAGGCAAATATGCTGCACTTATTCTGGGATTGTCTTCGGTTTACTTGATTTTAAGTAAACCAGCTCAATCAAAGTTTACTATAAACTCAAAAGAAAGTTCGCTCTACCCTATAATAGTATTTATTGGTTTTGGTATTATTGATATTCTATTCAAGCAACTAGCTCTTTATTCAAATATACCATATACTAGTAGTTTATTCTTTGTTTTTGGTTTTGCTTTACTTGTAACACTTTTTTACTATTTAATAATGCTACTAATAGGAAAAAAGAAAGTCTTCTTTTTTAGCAAAATTTCATTAGCCTTTGGAATTTTACTTGGGATACTTAATTTTATTAATATCTTATTTTATATGAAAGCTCACCAATTTTTTTCCTCTAGCCCAACAACTGTTTTTGCAGGGATGAACTTTGGAGTAATTATATTAGGGACACTAATAGGCTATTTCATCTTTAAAGAGAATTTAAGTAGAAAAAATATTCTGGGAATCCTCCTAGCAATTATAGCAATTAGTCTTATTCTACTGGCTTTCTAGGAATTTAGAATATTATCAACTTTTAAGTATTCAACCACTACCCTTTTACCCTAGTGTTAATTAATTTAATATTTTACATAATATACATTATAATATTGAATAATAATTAGCTATTTAGTAGTAATGTAGATTATTATTCAATACATATAGGTAATATTTAAGATATATCTATTAAATAGAAGTGATAAGCTTAAACTATGCTTTTAGAACCATTAGAAAGCAAAAATCTTAGAGTAAAATGAATTTCACTCTAAGATTTAGTTTTATAAATTCGTATTGTATTTAAGCTACAACAAATTAGATTTTGTTATTTACAATTGTTTCTATAATTTCTGGATTGATTAAAGTCGATGTATCTCCGAAATCTTTTTGTTCTCCTTTTGCTATCGAACGTAAAATCCTTCTCATAATCTTTCCACTTCTTGTCTTTGGTAAACTTTCAACAAATTGAATTTTATCCAATTTTGCAATCGGACCAATATGGCTAGAGATTAAATTATTAATTTCTTTGGTAAGATTCTCTCTATCACGGTACTCCCCTTCTAATTTCAAGGTAATAAATCCATATAAGGCATTTCCTTTTACACTATGAGGGTAACCAACCACTGCAGATTCAGCCACAGCTGGATGTTCGTTTATTGCATCTTCAATTGGTGCACTTCCTAGATTATGTCCAGAAACAATAACTACGTCATCGGCACGCCCTGTAATTCTATAATAACCTACTTCATCTCTCAAGGCACCATCTCCGGTAAAGTACATACCAGGGAATTGAGAAAAATAGGTATCTTGATATCGTTTATGATCTCCCCAAATTGTACGAGCCATAGAAGGCCACGGGAATTTTACACATAAGGCACCGTCTACTTGGTTATCGTTTATTTCGTTTCTTTTTTCATCCATTAATACAGTTTGAACTCCAGGTAATGGTAGAGTTGCATAAGTAGGTTTGGTTGGTGTAATGAACGAAAGTGGTGAAATCAAAATACTTCCTGTCTCAGTTTGCCACCATGTATCTACAATAGGACATCTTTTTTTACCTACATGATCATTGTACCAATGCCATGCTTCTTCATTAATAGGTTCTCCAACAGATCCAATCACGCGTAAAGAAGATAAATCATTATCATCTACAAAACTATAATCTTTGGTCATTAATGAGCGTATAGCTGTTGGTGCTGTATAAAATTGTGTTACTTTATATTTATCAATCACCTGCCAAAAACGACTTGGTGTAGGATAAGTAGGTACTCCTTCAAACATAATGGTAGTTCCTCCGTTTAACAAAGGACCATATAAGATATAAGAGTGTCCTGTAATCCATCCGCAGTCAGCTGTACACCAAAACACGTCATTGTCTTGGTAGTTAAATACATTTTGAAAAGAGTATGCAGTTTGTACCATGTACCCACCAGTGGTGTGAACCATTCCCTTTGGAGTACCTGTGGAGCCAGAAGTGTATAGGATAAATAAAGGATCCTCAGAATCCATTACTACGGCCACATTATTATCACTAGCTTTTTCCAAAAGAGGTGCTAGAAGTAAATCTCGCCCTTCTTTCATGTTAACTTTAGCCTTAGTTCTTTCTACTACTAATACTTTTTCAACCTCTGGCGATGATTCCAAAGCTTGGTCTACAATAGACTTTAAGTCAACTTGTTTGCTTCCTCTAACTCCACCATCACTGGTAATTATAATTTTAGCACCACAATCATTAACTCTTTTAGAAACAGCCGATGAAGAAAATCCTGCAAAAATAACACTATGTACAGCCCCAATTCTTGCGCAAGCTAGCATGCTAACAGCTAATTCTGGAATCATAGGTAAATATATACAAACTCTATCCCCTTTTTCTACACCAAGATCTTTTAGCACATTGGCCATCTTAGATACTCTTTGATAAAGCTCTTGATAGGTAATTATCTGCTCGGGTTCACTTGGATCATTAGGTTCAAAAATAATAGCTGGTTTATTAGCTCTTTTAGCTAAATGCCTGTCGATACAATTTTTTACAATATTTAATTTTCCGTTTACAAACCATCTAAATTGGGAATTCTCCATATCAAATGAAAATACTTTATCCCAGCCTTGGTACCATACGAAATTTTCTTGGGCTATTTTTTCCCAGAATTTTCGAGGCTCTCGAACAGATTTTTTGTAATGTTTGAAATACTGTTCTAGATTTTCAATTTTATAATAACTCATAATTTATAGAAGCTTTATTTTTATATATTTTGTCTGTCATTAAATATACTCTAAAGCTTCTTAAATACAAAAAGTGATACTGATTTTTATTTAAAAAAATTAGTATCACTTTTTATTATCTATAATTATATCACTATAACGTTGCTATTAATACTTTAGCATCATTAAACTCAGTTATAATGTCATTTATAATATTATCCACAGAATCAACCTTATCTATAATAGAAGATATTTGACCTACTTCTAATTCGCCTTGCTTTAAATCTCCTTCAAACATTCCTCTCTTAGCTCGAGCTCTTCCTAAGTACTCTTGTAGTTTTTCTACAGTTGGACCTTCTTTATAGATTTGTTCTAAGCCTTGATAAAATTCATTTTTTATTAATCTCACCGGAGCTAGCTCTTTTAAACTAAGAGTAGTATCCCCTTCTTTTAAAGTTGTAACTAACTCTTTGAAATCTGCATGGGCTGAACTTTCCAAAGAAGCAACAAATCTAGTACCCATTTGAACACCTTGGGCCCCTAGGACCATTGCCGCTAACATAGTTTTTCCAGAACCTATACCGCCTGCTGCAATGACCGGAATATTAACTGTTCTACAAACATTTGGTATTAGAGTCATAGTTGTAGTTTCTTCGCGTCCATTATGTCCTCCAGCCTCAAAGCCTTCTGCCACTACAGCATCAACACCAGCTTCTTGAGCCTTTAAAGCAAATTTAGCAGAACTTACCACATGTACCACTGTTATACCATGACTTTTTAATAGATCGGTCCAAGTCTTTGGATTACCTGCAGAGGTAAAAACAATTTTAACTCCTTCTTGGATAACAATATCTATCATCTCTGGCATATTAGGATAAAGTAATGGAATATTTACCCCAAAAGGTTTATCTGTTGCAGCTTTACACTTTCTAATATGTTCTAAAAAGACATCTGGATACATAGATCCAGCCCCTATTAATCCTAGGCCACCTGCATTACTAACGGCGCTAGCTAATTTGTATCCACTATTCCAAATCATTCCGCCTTGAATAATTGGATGCTGGATGCCAAATAGTTCACAAATTTTATTCATATATTATTTTTGGTTGTTTATATTTTGGAAATAACTCCTGAGCCAATTAATTGCTCATCGATATGCCAAGATACAAACTGCCCTTCAGTAATAGCAGACTGTGGTTGTTCAAATTCCACATACATTCCACTCTCTACTTTATGTAAGGTAGCTTTTTGCAAAGGTTGACGATATCTAATTCTTGCTAATATAGACATTGTTTGTCCCTTTTGCAAAGCTAAATCCTCACGAATCCAATGAATTTCGGATTCTTTTACAAATAAAGCTGAGTGAAATAACCCTGGGTGATTACTTCCCTGACCTGTATAAATAATATTCTGTTTTACGTCGGTTGCAATAACAAATAAAGGCTCTACTGTTCCTCCAACATTTAACCCTTTACGTTGTCCTGTTGTAAAAAAATGAGCCCCGTAATGACTAGCAACTTTTTTACCCATTTCTGGACTATATACAAAAGCTTTAGCTTTTTGATATAACTCTTGTTCTTTTGAAAGTGACTCTAAGGGTTGTACCGAATCAAAAACACTAGCATCCTTAGGAATCTCATATATAAAACCGTCTTTAGGTTTTAATTGTTGCTGTAAAAATTCTGGTAATCTAACTTTACCTATAAAACAAAGACCTTGAGAGTCTTTCTTATCGGCTGTCACAAGATCCATCTCTGCAGCAATCTTTCTTACTTCTGGCTTCAAAAGCTCACCAACAGGGAATAAAGCTTTACTTAATTGCTCCTGAGATAACTGACATAAAAAATAAGATTGATCCTTATTGGGATCTACTCCAGCCAATAGTTTATAAACAGTTTGTTTAGTGCCATCTGGATTTGTAATCTCTTGGGCTTCTTTTCTACAGTAATGCCCTGTTGCTACGTAATCAGCTCCTAAACTTAATGCTATCTTCATAAATACATCAAATTTAATCTCACGGTTACATAATACATCAGGGTTAGGAGTACGACCATTTTCGTATTCCTTAAACATATAGTCTACAATCTTGTCTTTATATTGTTCACTTAGATCTACCGTTTGAAACGGAATTCCTAATTTCTCTGCTACTATTAAGGCGTCATTACTATCCTCTAGCCATGGACATTCATTAGAAATGGTCACAGAATCATCGTGCCAGTTCTTCATAAACAAACCTATAACCTCATATCCTTGTTCTTTCAATAGATAAGCGGCAACACTTGAGTCTACCCCTCCTGAAAGACCTACTACTACTCTTTTCATAAATATTTTTATCTATAGAATAATTTACAAAAATACGCATTTTTAAAAACAATCCATACTGTTTTGATAAAGCTTTAACCTTAATAAAAGCAAGTAAAAAAGTATATAACAACTATAAATAAAAAAAGTCAGCCTTTAGAGTAAATGCTCTAAAGGCTGACTAGTATAAAGTTAAAGACTATATAGAAATATTATTTTTTTCCTTTTTCTTTAAGTTTTTGTTGCTCTTGCGCTTGTTCCATCATTTCCTGCATCTTGCGTTGGAAACGACCCTTTGGACGCTCTTTTGTTTTATTTTCAGCAATAATTGCTTGAATCTTATCTTCTTTTACAATGTGGTTCTTAATCACATACATGATACCAATTGTAATAGAGTTAGAAACAAAATAGTACAAACTCAATCCTGATGCATAGTTATTAAAGAAGAATAACATCATAATTGGAGAAATGTAAATCATAATCTTCATTAATTTACCCATATCAGGCATACCTTCTTGTTGTGGTGCTGACATTTGCTGATCCCCTGTTGTCATCTTCATGTAGAAGAAAATAGCTATAGAAGCTAAAATCGGAAACAAACTTACGTGGTTACCATAAAAAGGAATATAAAATGGTAAAGAGAATATCGAATCATAAGATGATAAATCATCTGCCCATAAGAAGCTTTTCTGACGTAAAGCAAAAACTGATGGGAAAAATTGGAATAAAGAATAGAAAATCGGAATCTGAAGTAATGCTGGAATACATCCTGCCATAGGATTAACACCTGCTTTAGAATACAAATTCATTGTTTCCTGCTGCTTTTTCATCGGATCGTTCTTAAACTTTTCGTTTAATTCTGTTATCTCCGGACGAATTGCTTTCATCTTAGCTTGAGACACATAACTTTTATAAGTTAGAGGTGAGATGATAAGACGAACAATAATAGTTAAAACTATAATTGCAACTCCATAAGATGGTATAAATGAAATTAAGAAACCAAAGATAGGAATGAATAAAAAGCTGTTTAACCAACCAAAGATTCCCCAACCTAATGGTATAATCTCATCCAAATTACGATCATAAGATCTTAAAATCTTGTAATCCGATGGTCCAAAATAAAAATTCATGTCGTAGTTCAGCTCTCCATTGTTATAAACTAATGGTAGTTCTGCGTTGAATTCTTTGGTGAACTCCGTATCATCTGCTTCATCTTTAACCAGATTAATACTAGAAACTTGAGCGGTATCGAAATTCTTATCTGTTAATAAAATAGAAGTGAAAAAGTGTTGTTTAAAAGCAATGTAAGAAACATCTTTAATAGTTTTTTCTTCTCTAGATCCATTAGCTCCTAAATCATTGTCTTTTCCATTCTCATATTCGTAATACAAGTTTGTGTAACGATTCTCATAAGAGATACTCTTCTCATTGCGATACGCTTTTAGATTCCAATCTAATTTTGGATTTTTATTTAAATCTACAATAGTACTTAATCCAACACTACGGATAGAAAAATCTAACATGTAGTTATCTGGTTTTAATACATAACGATACTCTAAATATTGTGTTTCTGATGCTTTTAAACGCATAGAAAGAACTTGATTTTCTCCCTCTTTAATTAACTGCGGTTCAAAATATAGATCAGAAGTGTTAAATACTCTATTGTCATTTGTATAAATTTCAAGGTTTAGATTAGAGTTGTGATTATTAATTAACTCTACTAACTGACCTGAATTTTTACTAAAACGCTCAAAACTATTAACTGTAACATTTGATAAATAACCACCTTTGTTTGAAACTTCAAGAGTAAGTAGTTCACTTTTTAATTGTGTACTTACATCCTGTGCAGATGGTAGCATAGCACTATAAGAGAATGAACCTAAAGCATCTATCAAAGCTTGATTTGCTATAGAATCATTAGGCTGAACTGTACCTAGTGCTTCTTGAATACTATTAGATTGGGTATTCTTTACTAATTCTTTTTGTGCTATATCAGCATCCTGTTTCATGGCTTGTTGCTCATTGTTCATGTTGTTTAACATTAACCAAATAAGCAAACCGGCAATAATCACAAAGCCTATAATACTATTGCGATCTAATTTTTTTTCTTCCATTACTAAAATTGTAATTGATCAAACGATTTGAATTAAACTATATATAAGATCTATTGAAAATAATTGAAAAATTAATTTTTCAATTTATTCTTAATAGCTGCTTGTACTAAACTCACAAATAAAGGGTGTGGATTTGCTACAGTACTCTTGTATTCAGGGTGAAATTGTACTCCTACAAAAAATGGATGCGAAGCTAACTCCACTATCTCCACCAAACCAGTTTCTGGATTCTTTCCAGAGGTAATTAATCCTCCTTTAACGAAATCTTCTAAATATTGACTATTGAATTCATATCTATGACGGTGACGTTCATTGATTAAATCCTGGTTGTAAATTTCAAAGGCTTTTGTATTTGGCTCAATAGCACAATCCCATCCACCAAGGCGCATTGTTCCACCTTTATTTGTAATTTCTTTTTGTCCTTCCATGAAAGTAATTACAGGGTATTGTGTACTTTCATTAACCTCAGTGGTATTAGCACCTTTAAAACCAAGTACGTTACGCGCGAATTCGATAACAGCCATTTGCATACCTAAACAAATTCCTAAAAAAGGAACATTATTTTCTCTGGCATATTTTACTGTTTCAATCTTTCCTTCTATACCTCTTGATCCAAAACCTGGCGCAACTAAGATAGCATCTAAATTTTGTAATTTATCACTAACATTATTTGCTGTAATAGCATCGGATTGGATAGAGATAATATTTACTTTACATTGATTTTGTGCTCCACCATGTACTAAGGCTTCTAAAATTGACTTATAAGAATCCTGTAATTCTACATATTTACCAACTAAACCGATGTTAACAATATGCTTTGGATTTTTTAAACGATGTAAAAAAGCATTCCATAAAGCTAAATCCGGAGTAGTTTTCTCAGGTAAATCTAACTTTTTAAGTGCTACTTTATCTAAACCTTCTTCAAGCATTAAATTCGGAACATCATATATTGTTTTAGCATCAATACTTTGAATTACTGCTTCAGGTTTAACATTGCAAAACTGAGCTAATTTTTGACGAATTTCAGTACTTAAATCATGTTCTGTTCTACAAACTAAGATATCAGCTTTAATACCACTTTCCATTAAAGTTTTAACCGAATGCTGGGTCGGCTTTGTTTTAAGCTCTCCTGCTGCGGCTAAGAATGGCACTAAAGTTAAATGTACAACTATAGCATTATTGTCTCCCAATTCCCATAATAACTGACGTACGGATTCAATGTAAGGTAATGATTCAATATCACCAACAGTACCACCTATTTCAGTAATAACAATGTCATAATCTCCAGATTTACCTAAAAGCTGCATACGTTCTTTTATTTCGTTGGTAATATGAGGAACAACTTGTACTGTTTTACCCAAAAACTCCCCTCTTCTTTCTTTCTCGATAACCGATAAATATACTCTACCTGTTGTTACGTTGTTAGCCTGAGAAGTAGGAACATTTAAAAAACGCTCGTAATGACCTAAATCTAAATCTGTCTCTGCGCCATCATTTGTTACAAAACACTCTCCGTGCTCATAAGGATTTAAGGTACCCGGATCCACATTGATATATGGGTCAAATTTTTGAATTGTTGTTGAGTACCCTCTTGCTTGAAGTAACTTAGCTAAAGATGCTGCAATGATACCTTTTCCTAAAGATGATGTCACACCTCCTGTAACGAATATGTATTTAGTTTGTTTCATTAGTTATTTATTAGTTGTATTATTAAGAATAAAACTTGGCAAAAGTACGACTTTCCCCTGTATTGTTCTAATTTTAGACTACCTAAAAAGCGCTTAACCTTATATTTTAAATAATATTAGCAAAGTAAAACAATTACATATGTCATTACTAATAGTTTAGCTTCAAACTTTAGATACCTTATCAATTTTGTGTATTTTTTACAATATTTTAAAAATAAATCACTAAGTTTATTGAGTGTTTTATCTTATAAAGTATTTATAACCAATATAATTTAAAATTATGTTTGACTCTTTTTTCCAACACTCATTAACTTCATTCATGACTATCTTTCCGATACTCAATCCGATTGGTGTTGCATTTATAGTTAATTCTTACCTGGCATCTCTAGAGGATCAAGAAAGAAATTATTGTATAAAACGACTTGTCTATAATAGTTTACTCCTATGTATTGTATCGCTAGTATTTGGACAAGTAATCTTGATGGTTTTCCATCTTTCCATACCTATAGTACAAGTTGGAGGAGGAATATTAATCTGTAGAACTGCTCTTAATTTACTAAATGATAAGAATACAGCTCAAAAAAGTGACACAACTCTAGGACTAGAACCCTCTATAAGAACACAATTATTTTATCCCCTAACGTTTCCAATTATAGTAGATGCAGGCACAATTTCAGTTATTTTTGCATTAGCGGCAAGTTCATATAGTAAGCAAGTTGTATCAACTGTTGAAAATTTCGCTGCCATTTTAGTTGGTATTGTTCTATGTTGTGCCCTGTTTTACATCTTTACCTATTCAGCATTTAATATCACAAAAAAAATTGGTAAAAGTGGAGCTAACGTTATCAATAAAATGTGTGCCTTCTTCACTTTTTGCGTAGGCTTAAATGTTATCTACGATGGTATATTGTCTTTAATAAAGACTTATGGTTCTTAAATCTGATTTAAAAAAATTAGTCTTTTAAAAATAATTACAGCCAAAGCTCCAAGAAAATATAATTCTCTTTAAGCTGTATTTTTTAGAATAATTGCCAAAAAGACCTATTTATTTCAGAATTATATTTTATAATATTACGATAATATTTTACATATATAGCAAAAAATAGGTGAATTTTCGCCTCTTGATTACATTATTTATTGTATTTTTAGTGAATTTATTGAATTTAATATAATTTAAGAGATAATTAAACTACCTTTGTGGCAAATAAAAATTGATGGAACAAAATACAAATAATACAAAGGTAAAAAGAGCTCTAAAAGCCAGACATCTATCCATGATAGCAATAGGAGGATGTATAGGAACTGGTTTATTTATGGCCAGCGGTGAAGCAATTCGATCTGCGGGACCTGGTGGTGCACTTTTAGCCTATGCGGCAATAGGACTAATGGTTTACTTTCTAATGACTTCTTTAGGAGAAATGGCAACTTATCTTCCTGTTTCAGGATCCTTTAGTACTTACGCAGCAAGATTTGTAGATCCATCTTTTGGATTTGCATTAGGATGGAATTACTGGTTTAACTGGGTAATAACAGTAGCTGTAGACGTTTCTATAGCAGCTATTGTGATCTCCTATTGGAGCCCTTTAGCAATTATTCCTACTTGGGGATGGAGTTTAATATTCTTTGCAATAATAGTGAGTTTAAACATGTTGTCGGTTAAAGCTTATGGAGAATCAGAATATTGGTTTTCAATTATTAAGGTAGTTACAGTAGTTGTCTTCTTAGCTGTAGGTCTTCTAACTATTTTTGGAATTCTAGGTTCAGAATATATTGGCTTTAAAAACTTTACTATTGGACAAGCCCCAATATTGGGAGATGGGTTTTCTTCTCGTTTTTTAAGCATATTGGGAGTATTCCTTATTGCTGGGTTTTCTTTTCAAGGAACTGAATTAATTGGTATTACTGCAGGAGAGAGCGAAGATCCTCAAAAGAACATCCCAAAGGCAATTAAGCAAGTCTTCTGGAGAATTTTAATCTTTTATATTTTAGCTATCTTTGTTATAGGCTTAATTATACCTTATACAAGCCCCGACTTACTAGGAGCAGATATAAATGAAATAGCTAAAAGTCCATTTACTTTAGTATTTGAAAAAGCTCACTGGGCTTTCGCGGCTGCTTTAATGAACGCCGTTATATTAACCTCTATCTTATCGGCTGGTAATTCAGGAATGTATGCCTCTACCCGTATGCTTTATGCAATGGGTAAACAAGGCATGGCTTACAAAGCTTTTGAAAAAACAAATAAACACGGAGTTCCTGTGTTAGCTTTAGGAGCTACGGCTTTTGTAGTTTTTCTGATATTTGTTCTACAAGTAAACTTCGAAAATGCTGTAGATTACGTTCTTGCTGCATCTGGTTTAACTGGTTTTATTGCTTGGCTGGGTATTGCACTTAGTCATTATCGCTTTCGCAGGGCATATGTTGCACAAAATAAAGATTTAAATAAATTAGTATACAAAGCAAAATGGTTTCCTTTTGGTCCTATCTTAGCTCTTGTTCTGTGTATTTTAGTAATTATAGGTCAGGATTCCCAACTTATCTTCAATGGTGTAGTTGATGTAAAAGCCATGTTAATTACCTATATGGGAATACCCTTTTTCTTGTTCTTCTATATTTATCACAAAGTAAAATTTAAGACAAAAGTAGTTCCTTTAAAAGAAGTAGATTTATCTCAAAATGAAGATTAAGTTCTGATTTACAAATCAAACTAATAAAAATGGCTCCTAGATTTTTTTAATTATCTAGGAGCCATTTTTATTGTAACAAGTATTATTCCTGGTCTTTTATTTTTTGCCAATATTGCTCCATTTGCTCTGGAGTTAATTCTGTAATATCACTTTGATCTTGCCTTGCTAAGTTTTCAATGCCTACAAAGCGACGGATAAACTTCTGATTAGTCAATTCTAAAGCATTCTGAGCATCTATGCCAATATGTCTGGCATAGTTGACTAAAGAGAATAAAAGATCGCCAAATTCAGCTTCCATCTTGTGTTTATCTTTTTTATCTTTCTCTTGTTCAAACTCTAGTAGTTCTTCCTTTACTTTATCCCAAACTTGCTCATTATTGTCCCAGTCAAATCCAACACCACTTGCTTTTTGTTGTAATCTAAAAGCCTTGATAAGGGCTGGAAGTGCTTTTGGCACACCCCCTAAAACACTTTTGTTACCTTCTTTAAGTTTTAGTTTTTCCCAATTCTGCTCAACTTCAACACTATTATTAACCTGAGTATCTCCATAGATATGAGGGTGTCTAAATATTAATTTCTCACTAATAGCATCCGCCACATCTTTAATATCAAAGGATTTACTTTCACTACCAATTTTTGCATAAAAAAAGACGTGCATAAGAACATCTCCCAATTCCTTTTTTAGCTCATTATCATCTTTTTGATCAATAGCATCTGCCAATTCGTAGACTTCTTCTACCGTGAGGTTTTTCAAACTCTCTATGGTTTGTTTTCTATCCCAAGGGCATTGCTGCCTTAATTGATCTAAAATGTCTAACAATCTACCAATAGAGGCTAATTTTTCTTGTTTTGTATGCATGGTGTAATATGTAATAAGAGTAAAAATACAAAAAGCCCAAATACTTATTGCATTTGGGCTTTTAAAAATCTTTAAATAAGATTATTCTTTTATTGGCTCTGTTGATTCCTGTTTAAAAGAAGATTCTATTACACCTCTTTTTTGAAGAATATTGTACCAATTTAATACTTTCTTGATATCAGAAGCATAAACTCTTTCTTCATCAAACTCTGGTAATACTTCTCTAAAGTAAGCAACTAAAGTTGGATTATCTTCTTTGTGAGAAATTGCTTCTCCGTTATTTTCTTTCTCTGCAATATTTTTAAAGACTTGAAATAACTTTACTTCGTCGCTATATGTATAAATAGAGATTTCTGACAATAAACTAACGTTGTTTCTTAATCCAACAGTGCTCTTTTTCCCATCAGCCAATGATTCAGCAACGAATCCTGTACGAGTTTGTACTAATAACTCATACAAACCTGGTTTTCCTGAAATAGCTAATACCTTTTCTAAACTCATTTTTTCTAAATTTTCAAATTAAGAATCGCAAATATCTTAAAATGTAATTAATAAACAACTAATTTATCTTCCTTTTTTCTTTGAAAATTTCATTTTATAATCTGTAAAGATTTTACCATCCATTATATTGGATAGTTTCTTAGAAATTAGTTTCTTTTTTAAAGAAGATAACTTATCGGTGAATAGGATTCCTTCAATATGGTCATATTCATGTTGAATAACTCTAGCTGCCAATCCATCAAAAACATCCGTATGCTTTACAAAATGTTCATCATAGTACTCAATAGTGATTTTCTCTTTTCTTTTAACTGGCTCATGTACATCTGGTATACTTAAACAACCTTCGTTGAAGCTCCACTCTTCTCCCTCTTCTTTTAGGATTTTAGCATTGATGAAAGTTTTCTTAAAATCTTTCAAAAAAGCAATTTCTTCAGGTGTGTTATCTTCCATCTCAGCAAACGGAGCTGCATCTATCACGAATAAACGTATAGGCAAGCCTACTTGAGGTGCCGCTAAACCAACTCCACTAGCAGAATACATCGTATCAAACATATTGCTAATTAACTGATCTAATTCAGGATGTTCTTTAGTAATATCCTGAGCTACTTCTCTTAAGACAGGATCTCCATACCCGACGATTGATAATATCATAATTTTATATTTTCCAAATTTCTCAAAGCGCAAAATTAGTGAAAAATAAACGAATAATTAGTAGTTGAAATTATTTTTCATGTATTATTTGTTTTATATTGCTTTGGTTTATGAATAAAAAAAGATCTATCTATCAGTTATGATTACGCTAAACAAAGCAATTAAATTTACCGATGATTCTCATTTGGCAAATGCCTTAAAAATAACAGTTTCCGGGGTTATTCCTTTTCTGATTTTTATGCCCTATCAAGAATTTAATTGGGCTTTTGCTATGTCGGTCGGAGCTCTTTTAACTGCTCCGGTTGATATTCCTAGTAACATCAAAGATAAAATCGGAGGTCTATTAGTTGGAGCAATCACCGTACCATTGGTAACTCTTATTTTATCATTAACTGTTGATTATTGGTTTTTTTATCCAGTATTTGCTTTCATTTTCTTCTTTCTAACAATGATTGCTGTTTATGGCCATAGAGCCAATCTACTTTCATTTAGCGGTTTACTTGCTGCTAGCTTGGGTCTTTCTCACGCTTATCAAGGCCAGCAATTATGGATCCATGTACTTATGCTTTTATTAGGAGGTCTACTATACCTACTTGTAGCTATTATTTTTTATTATATTCGTCCCAGAAGATATGGAGTCCTTTTAACTTCTAATTGCATGGAGTTAACAGCAGACTATCTTAAACTAAGAGCTAAACTTTGGAGTCCTAATGCTGATAACAGTAAAATCACCGAAGAGCAATTATCTATTCAAATTTTACTTAATGAAGTACATGAAAACTTAAGAGAATTTGTAGTAAAAAACAAAGCCAATACAGGTAACTCTTCTAATAACAGACGCTTACTAGTAGCCTTTAGTGCTCTAGTTGAAATACTAGAAATTGCCGTATCTAGTTCCTTTGATCACAAAAGACTTCGAGAACTCTTTAAGAGTCAGCCAGATATTATTGAAAACTATCAACAACTAGCCTATTGTTTAGCACAGACCATTCACAATATTGGTGATTCTTTAAATATGGGTTTAAAATATGAGGCTAAAAGAGATCTTTTAAATCAATTTGAAAACCTTCAGAAGCAATTAGATGATTTTACTTACAATGACACTTCTGCAGATAAGGTTGAAGCAATATTAATGTTTACCAATGTTTTACATTATGCTCAAGAACAAATCGATAAAATCATAGTATTAGAGAGAACCTTAGTCGAGAAAACCTTTACTAACGAGGTAGGGAGCAATTATAAGGATTTAGAAAAATTTCTAACCCCAGTACATTATCAATGGCAAACCCTAAGAGAAAACCTTAATTTTAACTCTACTATATTTAGACATGCCACAAGACTAACTATAACAGTAGTTGCGGGTTTAATCATAAGTGATGTTTTTAACCTTCTCAATGGTTATTGGATACTATTAACTATTGTAGTAATTATGAGACCTGGGTATGGGCTAACTAAACAAAGATCTTTTGAGCGAGTAATTGGAACTGTAGCCGGTGGATTGATTGCTTTTGGGCTTTTATATCTAATCCAAGAAAACGTACAGGTTTTAGCATATTTAGTTGTAATATCTATGATCTTAGGTTATTGGTTCTCTCATACAGATTATAAGGTTGGAGTTACCTTTGTAACTATATATGTAGTTCTTATCTATGGTATCTTAGAGCCTAACTTTATGGATCTACTTACCTATAGAATTTTAGATACCTTTATTGGAGCCTTATTAGCCTTTGCAGCTAATTATTTATTGTGGCCATCATGGGAGTTTTTAAAAGTACATGTTCATTTATCTGATAGTGTTAAGGCTAACAGAGGATATGTAAAAGAGATTTCTACTTTATATAACGAAAAAGGCCAAGTAAGCACAACTTACAAATTAGCTCGTCAGTATGCTTTTATTGAATCAGGAAATCTTATGGCCTCGTTCCAACGTATGTTACAAGAGCCTAAAAGCAAACAAACGCTTCGTCCTGAGATCTATGAATTAGCCGTTTTAAATCATACTTTCTTATCCACTGCTGCCTCTATTGGAGTTTATGTACAGTCTAGAGAAACAACAAAAGCATCCGATGCATTTAATGCTGTAATAAATTATATAGATCAAAACCTTAAATTATCAATCGCTCTTCTAGACAAGGTGCAAACCTCTATGGACCTTATAACAGATAAAACAAAAGATGACTATACAATTAGCATATCCTATTTACATCAATTAAGAAAAGCAGAATTAGAAAAAAGCTGCAATAGCCAAGAGGAGTTATCTGAATTAATGAAAGAGTCTACTTTAGTTATAGAACAACTTAGTTGGTTGGCCCAATTGTCGGAAAAGATTCTAAAGGCTACAACTATTTTAACTCAAAAGAAAAATGAACCAAAAGCTTCTCGTTCATACATATACACTAGATACATTCAGTTTAAGAACTTAACACATAAATAAAACAAGGGGATTTTCAATAATTGAAAATCCCCTTGTTTTATTATACCTACTCCCCTTTAGCATAATCACTTAAATGACTAAATTTTGAAGTTAACTCACCTTGTTTGGTTATGGTTGCATTGCTTAAAATTGCATCTTTGTCATCATTAAAAAAAGCTGGTAATATCTTATCTATAAAAACCTCTCCAAAATCTCTAGAAGAGTCTTGTGGTAGTGCACAAGGAAGGTTATCTATGGCCATGATCGTTATAGCAGCTGGATGCTCTAAATCGACCTCTTGATTTAATTTAGGATGATAGCCATAAAAAGGCTGATCTATTGAACTTGTTCTTAAGGTAGCCTCAATAGGACCGTGATCCACATCACAGGAAACATCACCAATAACTTTTATTTGATTCTTGGCCGAATTAAGCATTTCTTTAGTTAGAATAACAGGAGAGCCTTCTTGAAAAAAGTGCCCGGTAATTAAAATATCTGCCACCTGTGAAAAACGCTCAAAATCACTTTCATATAAATCCGCATTAGCATAGAAGTCTTGCTTACTTCCTTGAGTACCATCTTTTCTCTTATAATACTGTTCTGGATCAATTTGAGTGTAAACAGGACAATCATATTTACTTTTTAGGAATTTATCATAAGGAACTTTCTTTATTTTTGCTCCATCTAATACTTCCATAATACCTTTTGCAACATTGCTGGTGCCTGTAACTACAATTTTTATAGGAGGAAAAAACTGCTTTTTTAATCGAATGATTAAATCATCTTTGGTTTTTAAACTCTGTGGAGTGGCTAAATTAAATAATTCATATTTTATACCAAATGCTCTTAGGGTATTATAAGCCCCTACAATTCCAGCATATCTACCAAATCCTATGATTCTCTTATTTTGCTGATTTACGAATGTTTCGTGGTCCATTAATGTAATATTCTCTCTTATGCAAGCCTTCAAAAGCTCGCGATTATGTATTTGCTTTTTTATCGTATGCGAAAATATAACATACGTTTTATCTGGCAAGAGAAAATCTACAGGAATTTCCTTTAATCCTACAATAATATCACAATCTTTTAAATCATTACTTACTTGTATGGCTAAATCCTTATAGGCTTGGTCTGGGTAAATTCTATTATTGCAAGATTCTACAATAATTTCAAGGTCTTTAAACCTTGTCATAGCTATAATTATTTGCTCTGGACTAAGTGCAACTCTCCGATCTGGAGGGGTTTTCCTTTCCTTTATAATTCCTAATTTCATAATCAATGATTTACTTGGTTAAAATTATAGCCTGATACTCAAATATAATCTAAAATACTTCTGAAAACAAGAGTTTTAAAGCTTTCAAAGTTTTGATATTTAGAATTATTATACTATTTTTGCATTTCTTATCATAAGTTACACTATTGGGGTCGATCGGTATTGACAGCGAGTGGAATTAGTTAGTAAGCACGTCGAGCGTTGTTATGTAGCTCGTAAATATCATGTAACAAACTTTTTACACGGCGAAGAAAACTACGCTTTAGCTGCTTAATCCGAATTATAGTAGGATTTGCTTTTAGTTCTCACCAGGTGAGAAAGCTAAATTCCCTTAAAGAGCCTTTGTTTGCGGCGCTTTGTTAAAGGGAACCGTAAAGTAAACATAGATTTGTTTTTGTCTTGACGACAGATCGAAACTTAAGAGACTAAGCTTTTAGTGGCTGTTTTTTGCCTAGCTAAAAGTCGAAAATCCAATAAGAAACTAAGCGTGTAGAAAGCTTTCTGATTGCTTGTTTGGACCCGAGTTCGATTCTCGGCGACTCCAC